>JAKFCK010000158.1:0-7252 GCA_036676685.1 Chitinophagaceae bacterium
TCATAAGACCCCATTGCATTTCCATCAACATAAATAGTAAAAGTGACTTTTTCTTTTCCCTCCTTGGTTGTAAAATTAGTTGCGCCGTAGCCATTCCCGTTTAAATTTGTGAAGCCAACATCATCTCCGATTATAACCCCTAAAACATCCCCCTGAACTGCTTTTGCAGCAGGATGATATTTATTTTCATATAAACTCCTATGATTTTTTGAATTATATTCAGGATCGGTTTGTGCTAAAAAGGATTCCCATATTTCATGCAACATCCACGATGCTGCACTAAAATTATCAGTTTCCGAATTTTCTTCGTCAGCAAGGTCTAATATGTTTTTACCATACCCTTTATCGTTGTTAAAAGCTGGGCTAAATGAGCCACCAATAACTTTTCTATTATTATTCATTATTCCAATTTCTATTTCCTGTGGATTACTAATTACTTGGCTTAGATAATCAAAAAGTTTTTGTTCACGAGTGCTTAATTTGGCATCTTCTTTTAAAGCCAAGCTTACTAATCCGCCTTCTGTACTTACATTTACTTTCCTGCCAAAGCCATTTCCCAACATTGATTCAAATTTTGCATAATTAATCTTAGTTTGTTCAGGCGAATATGCGGAAGAAAGTTTAAGTATATTTCCATCCGGGTCTATGTATTTAATGGGATTATTAGCAGCATATGTATAAGGGGATAATATTAAATATTTTTCAGCCATCGGGTCTATCTTATTCCACCGTCCAATCTGATTATCATACATCCTTGCCCCATAATCTAACCACTCTAACCCACTACCATCGCTGAACTCCTGCCGTTGTTCTTCTTTGCCGTTGTATTTATTTTTATTGGATAAACCTCCTGCTGCTTTGGAACTTATGCCGCTCATTGTTAACCCGAACGGATAATAACAAAAAACCTATTAATCGCCACCGGTAAAGGGATAGCGATGATTTCAAAGAACAAAAAACTGCTTTATAATGCCGAAAATGCCATTGTTTATAGCCTAAATATAGAGGTACTTTCTATTCCTATCACTAAATTTTCTATTTATTCATTACTTATAAAATAAAATACTTTCTAATACGTTATAACCAGACCTAAACCACAAACCCTGATTATGCGTTTATCCAAATCCCTGGTCGTACTGTTATGTACGCTCCCCCTCGCCGTGTTTGCACAAACTTACGTGAGCAATGAAAAAGACATCACCGGCCTTTGGACCGGCACATTGTACAATGATACTACTGGTCAATATTCAAAATATGAAGTGGCGATCAGTAAAGAAAAAGGAAAACTGGTCGGGTTTTCACACACCGCCTTTATGATTGACGGCAAAGAATATTTTGGTGTGAAAAAAGTGAATGTGAGAAAGGCTACCGACGGAAAAATAATCATCGTGGATGATGAGCTGGTGCTGAATAACTACCCGGAACTACCGGGTAAATATACACGGCAGTTAAACATACTCACGCTCAACAGTAATGATAGTACCGCAGTGTTAAGCGGGCCTTTTGTTACCAATCGTACCAAGGTTTACAATGCCTTAACCGGTTCAGTTCGCCTGCAAAAAAATATCGGCGCCTGGCAATCTGCCTTATGGCCACACCTGCAGGAATTGGGAAAAGAAAAAGCCTTTTCTTATACCCGGGTAAGTTCCACGATGTTGGCATCATCCGCATCGGCTGGCAGCACCGGGGGCGATAACAGGAAAAAATAACAGGGATCGGCCTGGCGCCAAAAAATAAAGATCTTAAGAAAACCTGCAGTGAATTGCGGGTTTTTTGTTTTAACAGCTTTCCATAAGCGGGCTGTAAAAAATATCCTTTAAATTAGCGCACTCCCGAAGCTGAGGTATTAAGAAGTTTCGCAATGTGGCAATGGCAATAAAAAAACTCTCTATAGAAGAATTCCTGGCAAAAGCAGCCGAACATCCTGTATTGGATGTGCGCAGCCCGGGTGAATTTTCCCACGCAAGTATACCTGGCGCATTCAGCTTACCGCTGTTTACAGATGAGGAACGGAAGCTGGTAGGCACTGCCTATAAACAACAGGGCCGGCAGCCGGCTATCAAGATCGGCCTGGACTATTTTGGTGTGAAAATGAGGGGCATGGTGGAGCAGGCAGAACGGGTAATCGGCAATTGTCAACAGGCAACACGCGATTCGATGCCGGCTGCTAAAGTGGTATTGGTTCATTGTTGGCGGGGGGGCATGCGGAGTGCCGGCGTGGCATGGCTGCTGGATCTTTATGGCTTTGAAGTATATACCCTTGCGGGTGGCTACAAGGCTTATAGAAACTGGGTTTTGGCTCGTTTTGAAAAGGACTATGACATGAAAGTGCTGGGCGGTTACACCGGCACGGGTAAAACAGTGATCCTGCAGGAACTGCACAAAAAGGGCCACCCGGTGATCGATCTTGAAGGGCTGGCCAATCATAAAGGTTCCGCGTTCGGAGGCATCGGGATGCCTCCGCAGCCAACGACCGAAATGTTTGAGAACCGCCTGGCTATGGAACTGTGGAAAAATGAGGGGAAGGCCTTCTGGGTGGAAGACGAAAGCCAGCGTATCGGGGTGTTGAACATACCCACTGTTTTCTGGCAGGCCATGCGTACTAAACCACTATTTTTTGTAGATGTGCCATTTCATGAACGCCTGTTATATATTACCAGCGAGTACGGGAAATGTGATAAAGATCGTTTGCAGTTATCCATAGAAAGGATACAAAAAAGGCTGGGCCCGCTGGAAACCAAAAATGCTCTTGCACACCTCCGGATGGATGAAACAGAACTGTGTTTCGGGATTTTGCTGCTTTATTATGACAAACATTACCTGAAGGGCCTGAATAATCGCGAAAATCTGGAGCACTTACTAAATAAAATACCCGGTTTAACCGTTGATAGCATAACCAACACCGAAAACCTACTCCAATGTTCTACCGTAAACACCTGATCGTACTCCTATTGTTATCTCCCCTCGCTGTATTTGCCCAGGATATTACGGGATTATGGAAAGGGACTTTGTATAATGACACCACAAAACAGTATTACAGTTACGAAGTGGGTATCAGCCAGGAAAAAGGTAAACTCTCCGGGTTTTCTCATACCTGGTTCATCTTTGAGGACAAACAATATTTTGGTGTAAAAAAGGTAACCGTAAAAAAGGCCGCCGACGGAAAGATCATCATCGAAGATGATGGCCTGATCTCGAATAATTACCCGGTAAGCCCGGGCAAAAATGTAAGGCAATTAAATGTGCTCACCCTAAATGCAAAAGACAGTGTGATGACACTGGAGGGCCCCTTTACCACCAACCGCACAAAGGAATATCATCCGCTTACGGGTAGTATCAAACTGCAACGGAAAAATGATTTCTGGCAATCTGCCCTTGTACCACACTTACAGGAACTCGGCCAGGAAAATAAGCTCTCTTTTGTAAAAGAAGAAAATGACCTGCTGGCTTTTGTAGAAGCCAAACAGGATGAGGCTGTTTTCAAACAATTAGAGGAACAATACAAGGCCCAGGTGAAAAAGGAAGAGACCCAAACACAAAAGGCTGTTGCCAAACAAACAGCGGAAAGTAAAGCCGCAGAAAAAAAGGCCGCTGAGGATATCGAAAAAGCTGCGGCCCTGGTAAAAAAGCAGGAAACAGCTGCTGCAGAAAAAGCGGCCAGGGAAACGGCCAGGCAAGCGGCTGCGCAAAAGGAGCTGGATAAAAAATCCGCTGAAGAAAAGCTGAGAACGGAAAAGGCCCTGGCAAAACAGGAAGCGATCGCCGATAAGTCAACAGGGAACGATTTAGCAAAAAAAGAGGCCGCCAACCAGCGCCTCGCCAAACAACAGGCAGAAGATAAAATAAAAACTGAAAAAGAACTGGCCAAACGTGAAGCCGCTAATCAACAACTTGCGGAAAAACAAGCTGCCGCAAAATTAAAAGCCGACCAGGACCTGGCCAAACGTGAAGCTGCCGCTAAAGAACTTGCGGATAAGCAGGCACAGGAAAAAACACTGGCCAGGCAAACCACCGCCCCCGCCCTGAAAAGATCATTGCCGGCAGCAGCGCCTGTAAACCTGGCTCCCGCAGCAAATGTAAACCTGCGGAAGACGGTACTGCAACAAACGGTTTATTTTACTTCAGACAGCCTGCTACTCACTTTATATGACAATGGTGAAGTGGATGGCGACACTGTAAGTGTACTCATGAACGGGGAACTGATCATTGCAAAACAGGGATTAAGTACGAACGCGGCTAAAAAAACCATTTATATCCCCTCGTCTACAGACAGGGTAGAGCTGGTGATGTATGCAGAAAGCCTGGGGTCTATCCCGCCAAACACCGGGTTATTGGTGATCCGGGATGGTAAGGACCTCTACGAGATCCGCTTTAGCGGTGACCTGCAAAAAAATGCGGCCATCGTGTTCAACCGGAAAAAGGAGTAATATCTTTGCAGCATGCAGCAAAGTAAAGAGACTACAGTAATAACGGATGCTACCGGGGATGAGTTTCCCATTAATAATGTCAACAACGGCAACGGTTCTGCTTCAAAAGAAGAGAAAGTGCTACTCACGCAATATTCTCATGGTGCGGGTTGCGGCTGTAAAATTTCCCCGAAAGTGCTGGACCAGATCTTAATGAGCAATGTGGCCATGCCGGATAATGATAAACTCATCGTGGGTAATCATAGCCGGGATGATGCTGCTGTGTATGACCTGGGTAATGGTACTGCACTCATTTCCACGACAGATTTTTTTATGCCCATTGTAGATGACCCTTACGAGTTTGGAAGGATCGCTTCTGCCAATGCGATCAGTGATGTGTATGCGATGGGAGGCAATCCCGTTTTGGCTATTGCCATCCTGGGCTGGCCCATTAATATTTTACCTGCTTCCGTAGCACAAAAAGTAATTGAGGGCAGCCGGAGTATTTGCCTGGAAGCAGGCATACCACTGGCGGGCGGTCATAGTATAGACAGCCCCGAACCCATCTTTGGACTGGCAGTAAACGGCCTGGTACCCATAGAAAATATCAAACAAAATAACCTGGCCAAAGCAGGGGACATTTTATTTCTTACCAAGCCGCTGGGTGTGGGCATCCTAACGACGGCAGAAAAAAGGGGGATCCTCCTGGAGGAACACGTGGGCATTGCAGCTAACCAGATGATGGCGCTAAACAAAGTGGGCCAGGCACTGGGTAAACTTCGTGGCGTAAATGCCATGACCGATGTCACCGGCTTTGGTTTACTGGGGCACCTGGTAGAGATGGCTGAAGGAAGTGGCCTGAGTGCCATGATCGATTTTGAAAAGATTCCTTTTATTATAAAAAACATCCAAAGTTATACGGATCTGCAATGTATTCCCGGGGGCACCAACAGGAACTGGGACAGTTATGGTGAGAAGATTGGCGAACTCACTTCTTTTCAGCGGGCGATACTGGCAGATCCGCAAACCAGTGGTGGTTTGTTGATCGCCGTAACTAAAAAAGACGTGGAGGAGGTCAGGTCAATTTTGATACAGCATGGCCTCGAAAAATTTTCTCATCCCATCGGGGAGCTCATTGCCACTGCAGAAAAAACAGTGCTGATAAAAAATTAACCGCTGTTCAGTTTACGGAATATCCATTCTTCCGCGCTTACGGTTTCGAAAATATTTTATCTATTTTCTCCGCCAGCTTGTGATCTTTTTCTGTTACCACGTCTCCCGCATCATGCGTGTTGAGCCAGAACTCCACTTTGTTATACACGTTGGTCCAAAGCGGGTGGTGGTTCATTTTTTCCGCAGCCAGTGCCACCCTGGTCATAAAGGCAAATGCCTCGGAAAAATCAGCAAATTCAAATTTGCGATAGAGGGCGTTGTTTTGTTCTTTCCACATGCGTTAAGAATTATGAATTAAGAGTTGTGAATGGTGAATAGTGAATGGTGAAATCTTTGAAGTCTTTTCGAAGAATTGAAGGTTTTTAATTCCACAAATTTTCTTGCTTACACTATTCGTCAAAACTTTCATAAAGGGCTTCCTATCGAATGGCGAAGATTATCCTATAATGCACAAACTTTCCGGCTTTCACTATTCACTATTCACCCATTCACCCATTCACCCATTATCAATTATCCATTACAAAATAAGGTGTTGCTTATGTTTTATCTTTTCATTCGTCATCTCGTTCACCAATAACACCCCCGGTATTTCTTTTATAGCCACCAGGAGTTTTTTCAATTCTTCCTTGTTGATCTCTTCTCCTTTGATCAGCCACAAAAAATCAAGTTGTTTAAATTCAGGCAAAAGGTATTCCCCGTCATTCTGGTTATTGTACAGGTAATGAATAGTGCTGCAGCCGGGTTCGGGGTATTCATACACAGAAAAGAAATAGTTCCTGCTTTTTTTACGTAGTTGTATTTCCAGGCTGTTGTTGATCCTGAATTTAAAACCCAGTTTATTATTCACCTGCCAGCTGAACATGTAATCTTTTACGGGCGCAACGATACCCATGAGAAAACTATTCTCAAAAAATTCTTCTGCTAAACTTTCGTTGTCGATTTTTAGTTTCATAAACGAACCCTAAAACCCCTGACCCACCTGCCCCGAATGCTTTCGGGGTAAAGGGGAACTTCAAGGGATATTTAATAATAAATGGGTAAGACAGCAACAACTGCCAATCCATTAATCCTTTTAAAATATAACGGGCAACATCAACTCATTATCGCCGCGTTTAATTTTTGCAGTTGTTGTTTGTCCTTTGTCAAATTTATTTAATGCCTTCATGTAGGATTCAACATCATCCGTTTTATGTTCGCCGAGCTGCAGGATCACATCGCCTTTTAGGATCCCTGCTTTTTCTGCAGCCCTTCCGCTCGTAACACCATCTACGTGCACCCCGGGGCCGCTAAAGGTATAATCCGGCATAATGCCGAGACTTACCTTAAAACCACTCCTGCCCATATGCACATCCCTGGTTTTGGTAAATGCGAGTTTAGGTGTATTGTCTGTGGCATTGATCAGCTGCTGCACGTAGGCGGCTACCCGCAACATACCGTTATAATTGATCTTATCGGCATCATCGGAAGGCTTATGGTAATCCATATGCGTTCCGGTGAAAAAGAACAGCACCGGGATATCTTTATTATAAAAGGAAGTATGGTCACTCGGACCCGTGCCACTGCTGTCGAGTTTTATTTTGAATAGGTCATTTTCCGGTTTGATCAGCCTGCCCCATTCGGGCGAAGTGCCGTAGCCACCCACGCTGATGCTGCGGGTGCTGTCATCAAGGCGG
>JAKFCK010000159.1:0-3020 GCA_036676685.1 Chitinophagaceae bacterium
ATGGTAATCCTGTGCAAAAAAATGTATTGTTGGAGTGGGGAACTACTAACGAAATTAACAACCAATTTTTTACGGTGGAGAAAAGCAGTGACGGTATTTTCTTTGAAACCCTCGGAACAGTAAATGCTATACAGGGTGGTACTGATCAAAAATATTCTTTAACAGATCGTCAGCCTTCCAGCATAAACTACTACCGCCTGTCTCAAACCGATATAGATGGCAAAAGAAGTTACTATACCATCATAAAAGTAAACCGGAATTCCGGGGCAGGTTTGCAGGCCAGCAGTTATTTGCAGGGCAATAAAATTCATGTGCAATTATCTGGTGCGACACCGGGCAATGGCTCGCTTCAGCTGTACAGCATCGAAGGTAAAAAAATATCAACGGCTCCTATCGTGATCACAAAAGACCTGAACACGTATACCGTAACAACACCTTCTCAAAAAGGTACTTACATCATTAATATTATGGGCGCAGGCGGTACACTTTATAACGGAAAAATCGCCGTCCTATAAAAAAAACTTCCTGTGAAAAAACTTCCTGTGAAAAAACTCCTGTAAAAAACAACCTTAGCAACCATGAAAAAACCACCTGCAGTAAAATGCGAGGTGGTTTTTTATTGTCGCCTATCGATACAGGAATTATTATGGATCCTGACCCGCATATTGGCATAGGTGCCGGGTCCAGGGATCGGAAGAAATGTTGCAGGCAAGGCCAAGGCAAGGGCTAGTCAATGACGCGGCGTAGTCCCGGGTAGTTTTGTAATCCCGCATTTGGCGGGAGTTTTGAGCCTACAACTCTACAAATAAAACTATCCTTCAATTGAAGGGGTTTAAGCATCTAAATTAAAATTAACCTGACACCTATTCGTATATTGGGGGATAAATGTTGAATGTTTACCTATTGAATGTGGGTTATGTATTAGATCTTCATAACCGTATTGCTTTTTCGAATAGCCGGATTAGAATAACGATTTAATTTGCCCGAAGTGTAACGTTCACCTGTATTGTTAATGGTTTGCTGGTAATACGACGATTTTTACCGTAAATATTGTAGGTTATCCGGCTTCCGCCTAAATAAGGCAATAATTCCGGGCTGCCGGTGGGACTAAAAAGATAAGTAGAACTATATGTATCAGGAAAGTTCGCAGCAAAAAATTCAACCGGGGTATTGCGGGTATCAGAACTCAGGGTTACCCTTACCGTCTCAAAATTTGCAAAATTGTTTAAAACGTCGGGGTTAACCAACACCATTTTCACCTGCTTTACCTTTATAGAATTTACCGCATTTATCCCGAACACGCCAGCCGTATTTGCCTTCACGGCGCTGTCAAGATTGATGTGTTGAGAATAGGTGCCGAATAACTGCTCATTGGGGGTTACACCCAATAAAATGGGTATGGTAAATTCTGCTGCAGGTACATTTACATCGGTTCCGCCGAATACGGCAGCCACTATTTTCCGGCAAGCGGTGAAACCTGCTATAAGCGCTAAAAAAATGATAACGGGGATAAATATTTTTTTCATTAATTTCAGGCACCCATTGGTTGTGATGTAGAGGTTGCGGTGCAACATGGTCAAGATATGTGCCAGAAAGGGGAGTCATTTGATAATTTGGTAATTTGATGATTCGATAATTTGATAATTTGATGACCTGTGGCGTGGCGGTCACGGCCCTTGTTCGTGGCATCACGAAACAGTGTGGCCCTTGGTGCTGCGGCCCCAACCGAGGCTGAGATGTAAATAATTATGAGTTATGAATTAAAAGTTATGAGTTAACAGTGGTACGTTCACCCTTCCTGATTTCTGATTTCTTATTCTTATTCTTTTTAGACCTGTCGTAAACTATCGTCCCGCCCAGCTTGCAACTGCATCTCTCATTCAACATTTAAAATTCAAAATTCAACATTCTCCAGCATTTACGGCGGGACAACATTTCAATACTATTGGACCCGGCATCTATGAGCGGTACAGTTGTTGTAGGCATGCAGTAAAAGCAATTGGACTCCTACATTTTAATCCTGATCGTCGTTGGCCTGGCAGCACTTGGTATGGCCTGGATGCCTGCATTTACGAAGGCCACAAAAATTTCCTACAGCATTTTGTATGTGGCGGTGGGTGCCGTGGTATTCGTGGTGGCAGGCAATTTTCTTCCCCTGCCCGACCCCATTTCCAAAAACACCGTAACGGTGCGTCTAACCGAAATGGTTGTGCTGGTTTCCCTGATGGGTTCCGGGCTTAAAATTGACCGGCCGTTTTCACTGCGGAACTGGCGGGTGCCCTTGCGACTGGTAAGCATTACCATGCTTCTTTCCATTGCTGGCGTAACAGCCATCGGCTATTATGGTCTTGGGTTTGGTATTGCCGCAGCAGCATTGTTGGGAGCAGTGCTCGCTCCCACCGACCCGGTGCTGGCAGCGGATGTGCAGGTAGGTGCCCCGATGGAAGGTGACAGTTCGCATTCAAAAATGGCGCTTACTGCAGAAGCAGGCATGAACGACGGTACAGCTTTCCCGTTTACATGGTTAGCTATCATGCTGGCCACCGGCGAACTCGCCACAAAAGGTTGGGCGGGCTGGGTACAATATGAACTTTTTTATAAACTCGCAGCCGGTGTAGCTATCGGGTATTTAATGGGAAAAGCGTTAGGCTGGCTTTTCTTTAAATTACCCGAGGAAGTAGAAGGGGCCAAAGTGCGGGATGGTTTTGTAGCGCTATGCGCAACCCTGTTGGTTTATGGCGTTACGGAAGCAGCGCACGGCTATGGATTTATCTCGGTGTTTGTATGTGCGGTTACCATGCGGGGTATGGAGCGGCATCATAAAATGCACAAAACCCTGCACGAATTTACCGACCAGATTGAGCGGTTGCTGGTTTGTATCGTGTTATTGCTTTTTGGTGGTAGCCTGGTGTCGGGTTTGCTGGATGCATTGGATGGGCTGCTGGTGGCAGCCGGGCTGTTTTTTGTCCTGGTACTCCGGCCCGTTATCGGGGTAGTGAGCCTTTGGGGTACGGGCCTTC
>JAKFCK010000160.1:0-5724 GCA_036676685.1 Chitinophagaceae bacterium
TAAAAAAAGCAATTCGTGTTTAAGCATTTGAAAAAAAAAATCAAAATATATTTGAATCCTTATTTTTTATTTTTAGATTTATTCCCCCAACTATTTCTCCGTTACTATCCATCCTATCTAACTCCCTCGCTTATTGATCACTTCAAGTTTGCTGCCTCAGCGGTTCTACTTTTTTTTAACCTTTTAAAACTTGAATTATGAGAAAGACCTACTTTCTTACAGCCATCGCAATTTTATTCCAGGTTTGCATTTTAAAAGCACAAAGAGTTGCTATTAATGAAGATGGTTCAGCTGCCCATACCAGCGCCATGCTGGATATAAGCAGTGCCTCCAAAGGTATCCTGGTGCCAAGGGTGCTTCTTACGGCTACCAATTCCACCGACCCTGTGACAGCTCCCGTAGCTTCATCTTTATTGGTGTATAATACAAATACAACAGCAGGCATTTTCGGTGTAACGCCCGGTTTTTATTATTGGGATGGAGCCATATGGGTAAAAATTGTAACCGGAAACCCCTCTTTAAATTCTTGGTCTATCAATGGTAATGCCGGTACCAATGCAACTAATTTCATTGGGACGACAGACAACCAACCCCTGATCTTTAGAGCCAACAATGCCCTTGCTGGTAAAGTGAACGACGGAGGAACCTTCAGTACTTCTTTTGGTTACCAGGCCGGGGCAAACATCGCTGGTCTCTATAACACGGCGTTAGGTTATAAAGCTTTAAGAGATAATACCAGCGGAACCGAGAATACCGCCACTGGTACGTCTGCCTTGCTCAATAATAATGGTAGCCGCAATACCGCCACCGGCACAAGCGCATTATCCGCTAATACCACCGGTAATGACAACACTGCAATCGGGTACCACACATTAAAGGATAATATAACCGGCACGGAAAATACTGCTACCGGTGCGAGCGCTTTGATGCAAAATAAGGGCAGTCGAAATACAGCGAACGGCTACGGCGCCTTATATGCCAATACGGATGGCATCGACAATACAGCCATTGGTTTTAGTTCATTAGCATCTAATACGCTTGGCCAGTATAATACAGCGGCCGGGAATAATTCTTTGGCAAGTAACACCCTGGGCTATTATAATATCGCTATTGGTAATTCTGCGCTGGCTAATAATATTATAGGATCAAGCAACACAGCCATCGGCTATTATTCGCTATTCAGTACCACCGCAAGCGCCAATACAGCAGTGGGATTTAGTTCATTACGTAACAATACCGGGGGCGAAAACAATACTGCCATTGGATTTGAAGCCATGTATTTTAATGTACTGGGATCGTCTAACACTGTACAGGGCCACCGTGCAATGAAAAACAATATCTCGGGTACCAACAATGTAGCGGTAGGATACCAGTCTTTATTTAGTAATATAGATGGTTATAACAATACAGCCACAGGCCATAATGCCTTGGCAGCTAATACTTCAGGTTTCAGTAATACAGCAATTGGTTTAGTTTCTATGAGCAACAATACCACCGGGTTCGCAAACACCGCCATTGGTGTTGGTTCCCTGCAAGGAAATACTACCGGGTCCGAAAATACCGCAATTGGTTTGTCAGCCTTAGTAGGCAACACCACCGGCTCCGGCAATACTGCCACAGGTGCGCATTCACTGGGAAATACGACCACAGGTTCTTATAACACGGCTCATGGAGCAAATTCCCTTGCAAGCAACAGTTCAGGAACCGGGAATACGGCAATGGGTGCCAACAGTTTGAGTGCTAACACTACCGGCAATAATAATACTGCTAACGGACAAGGCGCTTTAGGGGGCAATACGATCGGGGAGGGTAACACAGCTGTTGGATTCGAAACATTGTACGCTAATTCCACAGGAGGAGCCAATACGGCAACTGGCTACCGTGCCATGAAAAACAATGGCCCGGGGATAAATAATGTTGCGGTCGGCTACCAGGCCCTTCAGTTGAACAATAATGGCAACAGCAACACCGCAGTAGGTTTGAATTCTTTACAGGGAAATTATTCCGGGTTACAAAACACTGCTGTAGGAGAAGGTTCTTTACAAGGCAATGATGGCGGCAACCAGAATACTTCGGTTGGCGCAAATTCGCTGCAAAACAATAACAACGGGCAATCAAATACTGCCGTGGGTTACAATTCACTAAATGCAAATAGTGGAAGCGCAACTACGGGCGGAAATTTTAATACCGCGTTAGGCAGCCATTCCTTACAGGCAAATACCATTGGTTCATCCAATACTGCAACCGGCTCGGCGGCTTTAGGCAGCAACACCACAGGCAACTACAATACCTCTTCCGGCAGTTCAGCACTGGCGGCTAATACAGAAGGGAACCTGAATGCAGCCTTCGGATATGCATCATTAATTGTAAACACAACCGGTATAAACAATTCAGCATTTGGTGCCAATTCCATGCTCAGCAATACGACCGGCTCCGGCAACACCGCCCTGGGGGTGCATGCCAATGTATCAATTGGTACATTATCCAATGCCACCGCAATTGGTTTCGAGGCCATTGTAGATGCCAGCGACAAAGTACGCATCGGCAATGGGGATGTTGATGTGGTGGAAAGCTCCGGCACCTTTAACACAGTTTCTGACGCACGTTTTAAATCCGATGTTGCCGAAGATGTAAAAGGACTGGACTTTATTTTAAAACTTCGCCCGGTAACCTACCACTTTAGCAGCAAGCCGATTGGCGCAAACCAGTTAGGTGAACATGTTTCCTTTGGTAATTTGTCTTTGAATCGCCGGACAGGATTTATTGCGCAGGAAGTGGAAAAAGCAGCAAAGGAAATACATTTCAATTTTGACGGAGTGCATAAACCCGAAACAGGTAACGGTTTTTATAGCCTGAGTTATTCTTCTTTCGTAGTTCCTCTCGTAAAAGCAGTACAGGAACAACAGGCAGTAATTGAAAACCAAAATACAGAACTTAAAAATCTGAAAGAACAGGTGCAGGCTTTGACCAAAGCAGTGCAAACACTATCTACTCACAAATAAATCAACAGGTATGAAAAAGATATTGCTCGTGCTTGTTGCAAGTACCTGTATTACCCAGCTTTGGTCCCAGGGAACCTTACGGGTTGGTGCTGGCTCCCACATAAAAATCAGCGGGGCAGCTTACCTGGTTTTAGACAACATGCACATTGTTAATGATGGCACTTTCCTGCAGGGGTCGGGTGACGGAATTCTAAGGCTGACAGGAGGCACCAATACCGATCTATCCGGTGGTAGCTCTATTTCGGTGGATAAAGTGGAACTGGAGAAGACAGCGGCATCAATAGTAAATCTAAACAGCAATTTGGCAGTGGCTACGAGCCTTGAATTTAGTGGCGGGCTATTAAATTTGAATAGTAGTGTTCTAAAACTCGGGAACACCGGGCGGTTACTTACAGAATCAGAAACAAGCAGGGCATATACAATTGGAGCGGGTTATATTGAGGCCACCGGTATCCTGAATCATCCTACTGCTGAAAACCCCGGTAATCTTGGAGCGGTGATAACATCAACTACAAACCTTGGGAATACTATTATCAGGAGGGGGCATCAAATACAACCTTCCGTATATGGTTCCAATAATTCCATTCGGCGCTACTTCGACATTATACCCGCAATTAATACGGCGCTCAAAGCTACGCTCCGGGTTTATTATTTTGATGCGGAATTGAATGGGATAACCGAATCATCCCTACACCAATGGAAAAGTAAAAACGGGATAGCCTGGGAGTTCATGGGCGCCGATCTAAGGGATGTTGCTGCTAATTTTGTAGAGAAAAAAACCTACGGATCCTTTGATCGCATTACCCTGGCAACTGCAACAGCACCACTGATAACCTGTCCTGATGATATTATCACCAATGCTAACCTGAAAGGATGTAAGGCTTCCGCAACGTTTGGCGCTACCGCATCAGGAATTCCGGCACCAACAATCGTTTACCGGCTAGGCAATACAATCATCAGTTCGCCGCATGTTTTCTCCAAAGGTACCAGCACGGTAACTGCTACTGCGTCTAACGGAGTGTTGCCTGATGCAACCTGCACATTTACGGTTACGGTGGTTTGTGGGCAATCAAACTTTACTGCCACCCCGGTTGAGATCACAGATGAGCCAGGGGTAGATAAACTGACTGTATCAGCCAGCCCAAATCCATCCGGTGATTATTTTGCCATTGATATAAAAAGCAGGCAACGGGGCTTTGTTACTATCAGGGTAGTAGATGCAGTGGGCCGGGTTGTATCTGCCTGGTCAAATGTTGCTTCAAACAGTACCTGGCGTTTAGGTCAGCAATATCGCCCGGGAGTTTATTATGTGCAGGTTCGACAGGGTAAAGACATACAAACTTTGAGATTGGTTAAACAAGCCTACTAAATAAAATTTGATCCTCAAGGCAAAACCAAATCGAAAAAATAGCATCTTCAAGAAATCCCGGTTAGTGAAGTAACCGGGATTTTTGTTGCATTGAAACGTAACCCCTGATGTTCCCCTGGTGTATGATAGTGGTTAAAAAGACTCATAATGTAGTGTCCGATGATATCATAACACAACAGGATTACCCGCTAAACGTTCCAGGCCGTTTACATCAGGACAAAAAAATAAGACCATCTGCTAACATTTTAATGGTTGTAATAATTGTGCCAGTGCGCAGTAAAAACTGTCCCTCTTTTTCATTTCACACGCCAGGTTACAAAGCATTTTTTTTTAATGTAAGTCAACGTATTTTTTTATCTGCCTGTAAAAAAGGTATACCATTGCCTTTTAACCTATTTTGTAGCCTTGAAAACAGGCCAAAACTGTTTTTTCATCTTTTAGCTCAGGCATCATGCCCCCCGAACCTTCGAATAAGGTGGTATAGCGTTTGTTAAACTCCCGGGGCAGGCGCAAAAGGCAAGGGACTGAAGTGGTTGAAAAAAAATAAGCCGGTATAAAACTTAAATACAGACTGATGAAATTTTATGTAAAGTATATGGTAAGCATTCGGTGCAGGAAAATAGTGCATGACAAATTTGAAAAGTTAGGCCTGGCGTATAAGGGTATTGACATGAGCGAGGTTGAAGTGAAAGACAACATTACATTAAAACAAAGAGAAAAATTAAGGGAAGAACTGTTTTTATCAGGATTTGAATTGTTGGATGACAGCAAGGCCGGGATGATTGAAAAAATCAAAGACGCCATCATCGACCTGGTTCATTACTCTGAAGAGCTGCCCAAAATAAAAAACTCAGATTTCCTTAGTGATAAACTGGATTATGACTACACCTATATGGCCAATCTTTTTTCAGAGGCCACCGGCATTACGATTGAGCACTACATCATCTCACAAAAAATAGAAAGAGCAAAACACCTGTTGTTATTTGATGACCTGAATCTTACAGAAATCGCCTATAAACTCAACTACTGCAACGTGGGACATTTATCCCAGCAATTTAAAAAAGTAACCGGCCTTACGCCCACCTTCTTTAAACACTTGAAACAAAAAAAGCATACTACTGAAAAGTAGGAATTTTATAATCATTTCATGCAATTGCATAATGTTTATTATTAACAAGGCATTGATCTTCGCAGATTCTTAACTCTTATTAAAAATAAATTTTGTGAAGCATGAAAATTAAAATTCTACAATTCTCCGGGTTACTCCTATGCCTGACATCGATCACCGGTTTTGCCCAAACAGTGGACCTGGGAACGGCAGCCAAAAAATTTGTACTGTTTACCACCACAGGC
>JAKFCK010000161.1:0-16434 GCA_036676685.1 Chitinophagaceae bacterium
TTAACGTCGATTTTCCGGCCCCAATGGAACCGATCAGCATGGCTCGGTTCTTTTTCGTCATCCTCTTTCCTCCTTTCTTGAAAAATTCTATTTTCTGATTCTATGACTTCGTGATCTCCGCAGGGGTATATTTCAGCGTATTCTGCAAAAAACGGTTGATTTCCTGCATCGCCATTTCCACCTCTGAAACATTGCCGACAATCACAAGACTTCCGGTAAAGCGATCCAAAAATCCTAACTTGACATTAGCCGATTTGGTGGCTAAATCTCCGGCAATAATCACCGTCTCACTTGGGGTCAGCGTCAAAATCCCTAATGCACCAGCCTCCTGTATCCCCAGTTTTTCAAACATCTCCGGGTCCGGATTGGCAATAATATGGCTTAAAGTTAATATATTGATAGTGATTTTCAAAAAATCGGATGAATGACCACAGCCTGGAAAAAACAGCTGAGAACTACTTGATATCAACGCATCAACCTGTAAAAAATTACCATGGGATACCAGGTTAGTATTACACTGCCAAAAAACAAACTCCTTCTTGCCCTCCTTATCCTGGTCCAGGTGAGTTTACATGCACAGCGTCCAAACATCATTTACATCATGGCCGATGACCTTGGATATGGAGACCTGGGTGGCTATGGACGCAAAGACTATCAAACACCCCACCTCGATAAACTAGCATCTCAGGGAATGAAATTTGTAAATGCATATGCGGCAGCGCCATTGTGCACACCTACAAGAACAGCGTTTATAACCGGCCGCTATCCCGCCCGCACCCCGGTTGGATTAATCGAACCCCTCACTGGTACCAAATCGGATACAGCTCTGGGTCTTACCCCCGCTTACACTTCCCTACCCACTTTGATGAAAGCAGCCGGGTATGAAACAGCGTTGATCGGGAAATGGCATCTTGGCTCCCGGGATTGGCATAGCCCTGTAAAAAACGGTTATGATTATTTTTTCGGGATCAGGAGCGGCGCGGCAGATTATATATCACATAAAAACCAGGGACGGAAGCCCGACCTCTTTGAAAATGATTCATTCGTTTCGGAGCAAGGTTACCTGACGGAAATGTTTTCACAAAAAGCAATCGGGTATATCAGGCAAAAACACTTTAAACCATTTTTCCTCGTACTCACCTACAACGCACCACACTGGCCCTGGCAGAAACCGGGGGACCTGCCCTACGCCGATAGTGTAAACTTCAGACAGGGTGGATCACCCGCAACTTACGCCGCCATGATGAAAAGCCTGGATGACGGTATTGGTAAACTGATGCAGGCCCTCGATGATGCTGAACTTGCGGCAAATACAATCGTAATTTTTACCAGCGATAATGGCGGTGAGCGTTTTTCTAATAATGGAGGGTTGAAGAAAGCAAAAGGTCATTTATGGGAAGGCGGTATCAGGGTGCCCGCCTTTGCCAGGTGGCCGGGCAAAATAAAACCAGGACAGATTACCCGGCAGATCTCCGTCACCATGGACTGGACGATTACAATAATGGCAGCGGCTGGGGCAAAGCCGGATCCTGATTTTCCTTTGGATGGGGAAAACCTGCTACCCTTGCTTACCGGGAACCGGGCAGAAAACGAAAGGACTCTTTATTGGAGAACCACGCAACGCGTGCAACAAAAGGCGATGCGAATGGGTGAATGGAAATACCTGCAGGACGCACAGGGCGAGTATCTTTTTAACCTGGCAGTTGACGAAAAAGAGAAAAAGGACCGGAAATCAGGCGAGGCCAAAATTTTTCAGCGGTTGAAACAAATGTATGCGGCCTGGGAGAAAACAGTGTTGCCCCCGGTTCCCCTTAGTGACACCCAATCCCGGGACTAAAAAACTGCCCGGGTAATTCTTGCACTATTGTTGTAGTTGTTTGGGATCAAAACGATGCCCATGGCAAAACTTCGGAATGGCGTACTTTACATCGGCACGAGCAATATTGTTGTACCGGGAAACAAACAGACTTTCCCTGCAGAATTTCAACAGAAAACCAGGCTACACTATTACAGTACCATATTTAATACTGTTGAACTGAACAGCACTTTTTATAAAGTGCCTATGGCTTCCACTTTCTCCAAATGGGCAGGAGAAGTTGGCGAAAATTTCCGTTTCACAATAAAGTTATGGAAGGAAATCACCCACGGAAAAAACCTGCAGTATGATCTTACCAATATCGACCAGTTTTTAAACGCTGCTGATGGGCTCAACAACAAAAAGGGATGCTTGCTGGTGCAATTTCCCGGGAAGATTAGCCTGGAATATTATATTGCTGTAGAAAAGATACTGCAACGGATCGTGGAGAGGGAACAGGAACATCCCTGGAGAACCGCCATTGAATTCCGCCACCCGGACTGGTATGTGAGTGAAACGTTTGAGCTGCTGGATGAATACGGTGCTTCCATGGTGTTGCATGATATTCCCAAAGCAAAAAATTTTGAATTGAACAAACGTGCTGACTTTGTTTACCTGAGATTTCACGGCCCCGCCGGGGATTACAGGGGAAGTTATACCGATAGTTACCTGGCAGAACATGTTTCCAATACCAGGACCTGGCTGGCAGAAGGTAAAGACGTGTTTGCGTACTTTAATAATACAATAGGGGAAGCTTTTGAAAATGCCCGCACCTTGAAAGCCATGACAGAGAAATAACAGGATACTTAATTGCTGGCACTACATCCCTTTTATTTTTGCAATTCACTATACAGTGGTTTTACCCGGCAATTTTTTTAGCAGGTTTGTTTGCCATGTATAGCTAAAACCAGCTCCACGTCTCAATGCCAGCATGGCACAAACGGCTTACCTTAAAAATTAATTATGGAGCCTGCCTTCCTGTTTAGTGGGGCAAGAACAAAATTCCTTTACATTTACCTACCACATTGACGGGTTGCACAATAGAAAAAAAAACAGCACGTCACGGTAAGATAAATTTTCGCTATGAAACAAATAATAATTACAGCAACTTTATTATTTTCTCTCACAATTCCTGTTGTAGCACAGCCCGGGGAAGAAAAACTTGTAACAGAAACTTTTGAAAAATACAAAATTGCGATATTAAATGACAAAGGTGAGGAAGCGGTAGAATATGTAGATAGCAGGACCATCGACTATTACAGTAACATTTTAAAACTCGTAATAAATGCAGACTCATCCAGTGTAGAGAAGAAAAATATCCTTGATAAACTAATGATCTTTTCCATCAGGCATAGAACCAGTAAGGCAAACATAAAATCATTTGATGGAAGCTCGCTGTTTGTATATGCAATAAAAAGTGGCATGGTGGGCAAAAATTCTGTTGCCAATAATTCGATTGGTACCGTAAGCATAGACCAAAATATTGCAAAGGGACAATTAGTAGTCAGGGATCAAAAAACGCCTTTCTATTTTAATTTTAATAAGGAAGCTAATCAATGGAAAATTGACCTTACCTCCCTGTTTGAAGTATCAGCCATGGCTTTTAAAAAGCTTGCAGATGATAGCGGGCAAAACGTAAATGAATACCTGTTTTCCTTGTTGGAAATGGTCTCCGGCACTAAACCCGGACCGGAGATCTGGCAGCCTGTTCAGTAACCGGAGACACATTATTTCACCCGGATAATTAATATCACCATGATAGAACAAACTGAAATGGTTGTGAAGGAATGGATCTACATACCACCTGTTGATCTTCCGGACTTCGGCGGGAACATCGTATCCAAAATATCCCTGGACGTCAAGAAAAAAACAGCGCCGACAAAAAAAGGAATAGCCTGCAGGTTCACCTGTAAGTCTATGAACGGGGAGGACACCATACTGCTCTATGTGGGAGAAGATTCTTACGTTATAGACCTTAGTGATGAAATCGATAAAAGCGAGGTCCTGAAAATGATCATGAACTCCTATGAAAAATTCAAGGAAAAATTTGAGTTGAGAAAATTGGGCACTGCACTCCAGGATAAATCGCTGATAGCTCTTGACGAATCACAGATAGATATTGATCCCCTTGTGCCCTTATTGCAGTAAGGCCTTAGAAAATATTACCTTTGCTGACCAAAATGTAAGGGCAGATGAGGAGAACAATTAAATATTACCGGATAATCTGGCTCAGGCATGACTTACCGGCGGGACTTTCTGTTTTTCTTGTGGCGTTGCCGCTTTGCCTGGGAATCGCCCTTGCCTCCGGTGCACCTTTATATGCCGGACTTTTATCAGGTATCATCGGCGGGATCGTGGTGGGCCTGGTCAGCGGCTCGCCGCTGGCGGTTTCCGGGCCGGCTGCCGGCCTCACTACACTGGTAGCAGCTTCAATTGTTTCATTGGGAGATTACAGCATTTTTTTACTGGCCGTTATGATAGCAGGCCTGTTCCAGGTCATACTTGGCGTCTTTAAATTGGGGGTTATCGCGAATTATTTTCCGTCTTCCGTTATCAAGGGAATGTTGGCTGCCATTGGAATCATTCTTATTTTAAAACAAATTCCCCTAGCGCTTGGTTATGACCAACCTGACTTCTGGACCAGCGGTTTTTTAAAATTATTTTCACCGGAAAACTTTTTAGGTAACTTAAACCAATTCAATCACCAGGTAACAAAAGGTGCAATACTTATCACCTGCATTTCTATTTTGATCCTGCTCTTATTACAGCAGCCTTTCGCAAAAAAAATTAAAATAGTCCCGGCGCCTCTCGTTGTAGTTATAGCCGGGATACTTATCAACCTTTTATTTACCTACACTGCCCATGGCTTTTCCCTCAAACCAACACAGTTAGTAAATATTCCTTCAAACATCTTTGCCAGTATCAGCTTTCCCGATTTTTCAAAACTCTTTTCTAATATTCAAATCTGGAAAGATGGACTTATCATTGGTTTACTGGCCACATTGGAAACCCTGCTTTGTATAGAGGCGGTAGACAAACTGGACAGGCGTAACCGGATCACACCGGTGAACCGTGAAATGCTGGCACAGGGTATTGGCAATATGACCTGCGGGCTGCTGGGAGCAATACCATTGACCGCGGTAGTGGTAAGAGGAGCAGCCAATGTAGACGCTGGTGGGCGAACAAAACTCGCGGCTATTACCCACGGCATTTTCCTGTTGCTGGCGGTACTGCTGGTGCCTTTTTTATTGAATAAAATTCCATATGCCTCACTCGCGGCAATATTGCTTGTCACGGGCTACAACCTGGCCAAACCCAAACTCTTCCGGAATATGTGGAGCCTTGGCTGGAAACAGTTCATCCCTTTCCTGATTACAATTTTTGTTATTCTTGCAACAGATCTGCTCATCGGTGTGAGTATCGGGCTGCTGATATCTATTTATTTTATTGTCAGAAATAATTTCAAGGCAGAATACAGGATCACTAAAACCCAACACCAGGGAATTGAAACTTCCTGCATCAAACTCAACAGTAATGTTACATTTCTCAATAAAGTAAAATTGCGGGAAGCGCTGGACGAGGTTCCGGAATACAGTGTGCTTACGATAGATGGCAGCGAATGTAATTTTATTGATTACGACATACTGGAAATAATAAGCGAATATCAAAATAAAGCACACGACAGGCATATTGAATTACACCTGGAAGGAATTGAAAAAGTAAATGTATCTGCAGTGCATTGATTAAAGGTTAACGCGTACCGAATAAACGCTGTATATCACTAACGTTAATCCCGTATTTACCAGGCAAAAATATATAAAAGGTTTTGGAGAAGAAATGTCCAAATTCTGTATGGTAATCTTGCAGGCATTTTAAGGGTTACCCACAATAAAAGTAACAGACAATTTCTTTAGGGAATTCACCACTCTACCCCCGTGACGGGCAGGTAGCCACCTCGGTGCTTTTTTTATAACCCGCAACACTTCATCCTCCATGCCGTATCCATGACGGGTTTCTGCTGTTACATCGCTGGAGCTTCCCCAATAACTAACGATACATCTTACTACCACTGTGTAATGACCGGCAGGTGCCTGGTTTCTTAAAGGCACGCCCCGGTCCATGTTATTTTCCAGGAATATCTTCCAGCCTTCTTCACCCGTGGGAAATTCGGCTTGTTTAGCCGGGTTGATATGTAACCTGTCATCCGGCAAGCCCACCGGTTTATTTTCGTTGCGCGATTCGGGCTTTGTGGTAGCTTTTTGCTGGGTTTTGGCTGTATATGAGAGGCCCAGGAAAAAGATAAAGGCAAAAATTCCTGAATACATTTTTAGATAGTTATGCCTCTAAAGATGCATGGCTACTATTATTCCACACTTATCGGGTGAATGACAGGGTCGAACTAAAGACTCTATCGACTGCAATTATTTTCCTGCAGGCATGCTTTCCAACCGATAAAATCTCAATAGGATTATTGCGATGACATTATTATGACAATAGTCAGTTTTAATAGTAACGGCTGTCATAATTCTCTGCCCAACCAGCGGCTACTTTTGATACATCAATAATTATTTCAAATTTAAAATACAGATTATGAAACTGCTTCAAAAAAAGTTCTTTTGGATGATAACTTCTTTTGTGTTATTTGCCGGGTACTGGGTAGGCTGTACTAAAGACGACCAGGTACTGGATATACCACAAAATATCAATAGCTCTACTGACCTCGTTGCGTTACAAGTTACCACCGCCCCGACAATTGATGGCGCCGTAGATGCGATGTGGTCGAACAGCCCTGAGCTGGAATTCAGTACCGCGGTTCCCGAAGTGACCGGCGATGTGTTCAGGGGGTATACAGGCAATATTATTCCTTCTGTAACCTTACGGGCCGCTTATGATGCAACATATATTTACATGTTGGTCGAATGGGCGGATCCAACTGAATCCTTGTCCCGCGGTTTATGGTACTTTGATCCAGCAACCAAAACATGGGCCCAGGAAAAAGGCACTTATGATTTTGATGCTGTTACCAATGGTAAGGCCATTGATCCAACTGTTACCAAAAGAAAACCCTTCTACGAGGATAAGATGGCAATGCTCTGGAACATCAATAATTCAGTTAGCGGCTGGTCCTCTGCAACCTGTTACCGCTCCTGTCATACAGGACTGCCTGCAGCTGATGGCTCAAGCCGCCATTATACAAATTACCCTACCGAAAAAATTGACATGTGGCATTGGAAATCAGTAAGAGGGGGGGTGAATGGAGCAAACCAGATTCACGATCAACTGCAGGATAATTCCTATCCAAATGGTAGGAAGGGAGATCCAGGCGGAACGGATGTATATGCTGATAATAAAATTACAGTTAATGGCAAAACTGTTCCGAAATATGTCATCCTAAACAGAACAAACAACTATTGGATCTTAAATTCTGAAATTTCGGGGGGCAGTGCAAAATTGGTGAAAGCAGTAGACGCCAATGGCGTACTTACTTTCTCAGATAATAGTATTCTTGATCCCAATGTGGGGACAGATTATCAAAGGGCCGGCGCAAACGCAGCTCCGAAAGCAATTGCGGGTGTAACGATCAATGATGCCGGTTATGGTACTACCCAGGCTGATATTAGCTGTAAAGCGGTGTGGGCAAATTCTAAATGGACAATGGAGATCAAAAGAAAATTAACGACCGGGGATGTTTCGGATGTGGATTTTGCATCCCTTGATGACCAGTACTTTGGTTTTGCCATCTTTGAAAATGCGCAAATAGCACACTCTATTAAAGCCAACCTTGTGCTGAAATTTAAAAAGTAACCAGGACGCCTCTTTCTTAAAACCTAAAACTAAAATCATGCTATATAATAAAAAAGCAGTAGTGTTTTTGGCCGGCCTGACCATGCTTTTGCTCATGGGTTGCTATAAAGACAGGACAGTTATTTCGGACACCGGTGAGGAAATCACAAGACCGGTAAGTTTTACAAATGATATTGTACCAATATTGAGTAAGAGTTGTAATATCAGCGGTTGCCATAGTTCGGGTGGCATAAAACCTGACCTCTCTGCCTTAAACGCCTTTACATCCCTTACAAATGGCAATTACCTGAATACCAGCGCTGCAGAAAGCAGTACCATCTATTTATGGATGGCCGGAAAAAAAGGAACCCCCATGCCAACCACCGGAATCAACAAAGAATACAATGCACTCGTCCTGGCATGGATCAAACAAGGAGCCCAAAACAATTAAAAAAAATATTATGAAAAAAAATCCTGAAAATAGATTTCCTTTTATACAACGCTTTTGTGTGGTAGGATTATTGCTGCTGTTTGTTAACGTTGGAGGCGTGTTTGCGCAAGACTCTGCAACAACAGCGCTGCCCTTAGTAAAAAAAGCTAAAGCAGTTAAAAATACATTTAACAGTTCCATCTTAATGGACAATCAATCGGTGATGGTTCCCCAAAAAGGTACGCTTGAATTTGATATTCAACACCGCTTTGGTACCGTCGATAATGGCAGAAAGGATTTGTGGGGATTGTTTGCACCGTCTAATATCAGGCTGGGGCTTAGTTACTCACCTATTAACAAATTGTTTGTTGGCGCGGGTCTTACCAAAGAAAGAACCCAGGCAGATTTTAGTGCAAAATATGCACTGCTGCGGCAAACGACCAATAATAACGTGCCGGTGAGTGTGAGCTATTTTGGTAACTTCGTAATAGATGCCAGGGATAAAAGTAATTTCCGATCTGCTAATCACCGCTTCTCTTATTTTAACCAGTTGATTATTGCACGAAAAATAACCGAGCGTTTTTCCGCACAGGTAGCACCTGGTTTCTCCTGGTTTAATAACGTGGAAGCCTACGTTGATAAAAATGGAGTTATCCAACCAAAAATGGACAACGGCCATTTTGCAGTATCAGTGATGGGCCGTTATAAAATAACCGAAAAATCAGCAATTACTATCGGTTACGATCAGCCGCTCACAACTCATTTTACCAATAATCCCGAGCCTAATATCTGCTTTGGTTTTGAAACAACCACCAGTGCACACGCCTTCCAGGTATTTGCCGGGAACTATTATGGCATCGTTCCGCAAAGCAACAACGTTTTTAACCAAAATGATTTCCGTGAAGGACAATTTGTGATTGGCTTCAACATTACGAGGCTTTGGAATTTTTAACCGGGAGTACAACAAAATAGTTTCATAAACACACATAAGAAAAGCTGGCTGTGGTATGGCCGGCTTTTATTTATCCATTACGTTTTTTAATGATCTGCTGTCGCTAAGCCGGGTAAATGAGAGTGAAATTAAAAAAGTGGTGGAAAAACTCACCGCCACTTTTAAATATATTCATACGGGGAAACCTTTGTCAACTTTTGCCCCTATTACATATTCCGTCCCGGCCTGTTGCCACCCGGCATCCTGTTATTATTATTATTATTATTGCCGTTGTTCCGCATTCCCCCACCTTGCTGAGCTTTGCCTCCAAAACGGTTCAGGTTATAAGTAAAGGCCAGCAGGAAATAGCGTTTAAGCACCACCGTGCGGCTGTCGCTGTAAAAGTTTTCATCCTGCCTGCGTGTTATACTCTGGTTTTGGTTTAAGATATCGTTTACTGAAAACTTCAACTCACCATTTTTCTTTTTAAAGAACTGCTTCGCAATGTTGGCATTCCATAGCGGGATGTTGCGATTGAAACCCTCGGACTGCCCGGTATACCTCAGGTAATCAAAATCCGTTGAAAGGATAAAAGTTTTAGTGATAAAATAATTGAGGTCTGTGGAATAAGACTGTGTAAAATAATCCGTGTTGTTATTACCATTGCGCTGCGTGATACTATACCGGGCCTGTGAGTAAGATACCCTCGCCCTGAATCCGACATTGAATTTATCTTTTACATCCAGGTTTAGCCCGGCTGATTGTGAAAGGGTAAAGTTATTGGTAACGTTCAGTTGTTTATAAAGCATACTTAATCCCCTGTTGTAATTTAGCACATTGGAAAAGTTTACACTGCTACCTTTCATTTTCCTGAAGGGGATACCCACAGTGATATTATAAGACAGGTTGTATGCCCCATTCAGGTTAATAGGTTTAATGACAAGCACACCCGGCCTTTTTAGCGAATCAGGCAGGCCGAGGCTTTGCAGGTAAGAAAGGCTTACGCTATCCGTGCTGTTCACGATCCTGTTACTGGTCTGCGAAGCATTTACTGATACATTCAGGTATTTATAGGTGACCGTATTTAATGTTTTAAAACTTATATCCGCATTATGTCCGAATTCCTGTTTTAACATTGGATTGCCTATCCTGATGCGGAGGACATTAGTAAGATCGGGTACATCCTGTAACTGGGCCACGGAAGGCTGGTTGGTCCTGCCGCGGTAATGAATACTCAGGTTTGTCTTCTTAGAGAAGTTATAAGTGAAGTTTGCTGTAGGGAACAGGTTGGTGAACCGTTGCTTTGTGTAGATCACCGAATCCTTTCCATTATTTCTGTAAATACCACGCATGCTCCTGTTATCAATGCCGGATGATTGCAGGGAAGTTCCCACCTGGAAACTATACTTCGTTTGCAGGTAACGGAAATTTCCACCATAACGATGCGCAATAAAGTCGTTCTCAAACGAATTGGTTTGTTGTTTGTTCAGGATATCAAATTCCCCGCTCGCGGGGTTGTAATCGTAAGCATCTCTCACAGAATTATTCCTCCGGTTGGTGTAGGCATAGTTCAATTCTAGGATCTTATGTTTACCAAACATTTCTGTAAAGGAACTGGTGATCACGTTGCTCTGGCTGGAAGAACGCTGAGAATTTTTAAAATTCTGGTCTATGACAGAGAGAATGGATCCGTCAGCCCTGTAAAAGATGGTAGGAGAAAGATTTGTACCGGCGCCATCGCCTTTGTCCATTACATTGGAATAACCTAATGTAAAAGTTCTGCCGGTCTTCTTAAACCTGCGCCTGTACATCAGTTCGTTAGTTATGTTGGTGGAATTGTTGCTGTTGCCGGACCTGCTTTCATTAAAATTGGCCAAATATTTCTCGGTAGGCAGCACTGCCATTCCCGACGAAACCCCCTGGCTGAAATTTTCACTTTCCTGTATGGCGAAATTGGGTGTATATAGGATTGAATTCAGTGAGTCGATATAATATTCCAGCCTGAGGTTTAACCGGTGATTTTTGCTGTCAAAATTGGAAGTACTGCTGCTGTTGTCGGTTGCAGTAGAATCATTGGAAAAGGTGGATTCCCTGAAAGAAACCTGCTCACGCCTGTTGCTGGTCTCAAAATAATTATAACTGCCTGTCACATCGATCTTGGTCCCGATTTTATTGGTATAGTTAATTCCCAGGTTGGAGGCAGTCGTTATACCTCCACCCATTCCTCCGCCACCGCCACCACGGGCATTTCCCCTGGCGGCACCGCCGCCAAAAGACTGTTTGTTGATATTATTGGAGCCCGCTACCAGGGAAATCCGCCTGTCCCCGTCAAAACGGTTAGCTGTCAGGGAGGTCTGGTAACGATCATCATCGCCTGCCGCCAACAGTGCCCGCCCAAAATAACCTTTACGGCGGTTCTTTTTCAAAACGATATTGATGGTTTTGCTCCGGCTGCCATCGTCTATCCGGGTAAATTTAGCCTGGTCGCTCATGTCATCATAAACCTGCACCGACTGGATCATTTCTGCTGTAATGTTTTTCGTCGCCATTTTCGGGTCTTTGCCAAAAAACTCTTTTCCATCCACGTAGATCCTGGTCACTTCTTCGCCCTGCGCTTTCACATTACCGTCTACATCTACTTCCACCCCGGGCAATTTCTTTAACAGGTCTTCAGCATTTGCATTGGGCACCGTTTTAAATGCGCTTGCATTAAACTGCGTGGTATCCCCTTTGATCTGGATGGGCACATTGCTGATCAGCACCAACTCGTCCAGGGTATTCATATCTTTTTTCAATATAATACGCCCCAGGTCATTTAGCGGGCGGGAATCCGTTATGTTGAAATTCTTTTCGTAAGGTTGGTACCCCTGGTAAGAAACGACTAATTGGTATTTATTACCGGGAAGATCTTTTATAGTGAAAGAACCAGTACTGTCAGTGACCACATAACTCACCACGGACGAATCTTTCTCCAGCAATACCGACACCGTGGCTCCTGCGAGTCGTTCGCTGCCCGAGCTATCCACTAAATACCCCTTTATAATTCCCCCGGGTTGCTGAGCAGCAGCAGTAAGACTTAAAGTGAAAATACAGCAAACGAGAAGGGCGATCTTCTTCATAAAAATCAGTTGTTTAAGCCTTAGACGCCAATTTTACCCCTTAACAGGCGCATGTATATTAAAAATAATCACCAAACCAGAACAGTACAGGACAGTAGGGCGACTGCGGGGTCGATTTCCCCGGCACTACTTTACAACTTGAAGGACTGGGTTATATCATAGTTGAAACTTATTTGACTTAAATCCGTTGTTCAACGGATTTAAGTCGAACAAGAACAAAGTAAGGTACTACCAGGACAGCTCCTGGCTACAGATCTTATCATAGCTTTTCAAGTCCCGGGATGAAAAAAATGTTACCCACTATGATCCCGGCTTTATGTGAAAAAATATCTCCTCCCTCTACCCTTTTTTTACCGAAATTCGTCCGTTCGGGCTGGCAGAAATTCATAATATCTCCTTTGCCCGAAAAATAAATTAGGCCTGGAAATTTTTAATGAAAAACAGGAACATCACACACTTTAAATCAATGTTCCCTTCACCCCGAAATACTTCGGGGCAAGGGGATCTGTAACTATGAACTTTTCTCACTTACACGTACACACGCAATTTTCCTTACTGGATGGGGCTGCCTCCATTAAGAACCTATATAAAAAAGCCATCGCCGATGGTATGCCAGCACTGGCCATAAGCGATCATGGTAACATGTTTGGCGCTTTTGAATTTGTCAAGGAGGCCTACAACCACAAAAATGCGGATGGCACGCTCAAAGTGAAGCCGATCGTGGGCTGCGAATTCTATATTACCCAGGACCGCACACGAAAAACCTTTAGCAAGGAAGAAAAAGATCCGCGGCATCACCAGATATTATTGGCTAAAAATGAACTTGGCTATAAAAATCTTGTAAAATTGACATCTCTGGGTTATATAGAAGGGATGTACAGTAAATATCCCCGGATCGACAAAACGCTGATCCATAAATACCATGAGGGACTAATTGCCACAACCTGCTGCCTGGGTGCATTGGTGCCACAAACAATTTTAAAGAAGGGGGAAGCGGAAGGTGAGAATGAATTTAAATGGTGGCTGAATATTTTCCAGGAAGATTACTACGTGGAACTGCAGCGACACGGGATGGCAGAACAGGATAAGGTAAATGAAGTGCTCCTGAAGTTTGCTAAAAAATACAATGTAAAAGTTATTGCCAGCAACGACAGCCATTACGTGGACCAACAGGATTTTAATGCACATGATATCCTGCTTTGCATCAACACCGGCGAAAAACAAAGTACGCCTGCCATGCGGGAGTTTACGGACGATGATGTGAGCATGAAAAACAAACGATTTGCCTTTCCCAACGACCAGTTTTACCTGAAGACCACGGCGGAAATGACAAAAGTGTTTGCAGACATACCTGAAGCTATTGACAATACGAATGAGATCGTCAGCAAAATAGACCTGCTGGACCTGAAGAAAGAGATCCTCCTACCCTTCTTCGAAGTGCCGCCTGCTTTTAAAACGCAGGATGATTACCTGGCACATCTTACCTGGAGCGGTGCCAAAGCGCGATACCAGATACTTACACCCGAAAGTGAAGAAAGGCTGCAGTTTGAGCTGGATGTGATACGGAAAATGGGGTTCGCGGGCTACTTCCTGATTGTTAGTGACTTTATCAGGCACGGCCGTGAAATCGGTGTATTTATCGGCCCGGGCCGTGGATCGGCGGCCGGTAGTGCCGTGGCCTATTGTATAGGGATAACTAATATCGATCCTATTAAATACAACCTCCTGTTTGAGCGTTTCCTGAACCCGGAGCGGAAGAGCATGCCCGATATAGATACGGATTTTGATGATGACGGTCGCCAGAAGGTAATTGATTACGTAGTGCAGAAATACGGCAAAAACCAGGTGGCTCAAATTATTACTTATGGCACCATGGCTGCAAAAAGCAGTATTGCAGACGTTGCCCGTGTAATGGACCTTCCACTGGCAGAAAGCAGGGCCATCTCTAAGCTAGTACCGGAAAGACCGGGTATCAATTTAAAACGGTTATTACATGCTCCGTACACGACCAAAGAAGCAAAAGCAGGAGAAAAATCCCTGGAAGAAAAAGAACAGCTGGGAAGTGAAGATATTGAGAGCGTAAAAAAACTGCGGGAGATCTATGCAGGCACCGATCTGAACAGCAAGATCCTGCATGAAGCCGAGATACTGGAAGGTTCGGTGAGGAATACGGGTATCCATGCCTCCGCCATTATCATCGCCCCTAAAGATCTCACGGATCTTTTACCGGTAGCCACTTCCAAGGAATCTGAATTATGGCTTACACAAATTGAAGGTAATAGTATTGAGGAAGCCGGGGTAATCAAAATGGACTTCCTGGGTTTAAAAACCCTGAGCATATTAAAAACGGCACTTAGCCTCATCAAACAAAACCATGATATATCTATTGCCATTGATGATATCCCGCTGGATGATGAGAAAACCTATAAGCTTTACCAGCAGGGTGATACCAATGCAACTTTCCAGTTTGAGAGTGCCGGTATGCAGAAATACCTGAGGGAATTGAAACCCGATAAATTTGCCGACCTTATTGCCATGAACGCCCTTTACCGCCCGGGCCCGATGAGTTACATACCGCAATTCGTGGCGCGTAAGCATGGCCGTGAGATCGTGACCTACGATGTGCCGGACATGGAAGAATACCTGCAGGAAACCTATGGTATCACGGTGTACCAGGAACAGGTGATGCTACTAAGTCAAAAGCTTGGTGGGTTCAGTAAAGGAGACGCGGATATCCTCCGGAAGGCTATGGGTAAAAAGCAGAAGCATATCCTGGATAAAATGAAAGTACAGTTTATGGATGGTGCCGTGGCAAAGGGACACCCGAAGGATAAACTGGAAAAGATATGGACAGACTGGGAAGCGTTTGCGCAATATGCTTTTAATAAATCGCACAGTACCTGTTATGCTTTTGTGGCTTACCAGACGGCTTATTTGAAAGCCCATTACCCCAGCGAATATATGGCCGCCGTGCTCAATCATGCCGGTAGCATAGAAAAGATCACTTTTTTCATGGAAGAGTGCAAGCGCATGGGACTGACCGTACTTGGACCTGATATCAATGAATCGCAGAATGGTTTTGCTGTAAATTATAAAGGAGAAATACGTTTTGGCTTCAGCGGCTTAAAAGGTGTTGGAGAAAATGCCATCGAAAATATTATCGAAGAGAGAACCAAACATGGTTTTTTCAAAGACATCTTTGATATGGTGAAAAGGGTGAACCTGCGGGCAGTAAGCAAAAAATCTTTGGAGAGTTTAATTTACAGCGGCGCTTTTGATTGTTTTAAAGACATGCACCGGGCGCAATATTTTTATACTGCGCCGGGTGATATACTGGCCCTGGAGAAGATCGTAAAGTTTGGCCAGGTTTACCAAAGCAATTCGGCGGGCGCCACCAATACTTTGTTCGGCGATTTGCAGATGCCGGATATAGTCCCACCCAAATTAGCCACCTGCCCCGCATGGCAGCTGATCGAGCAACTGGATTTTGAAAAAGAAGTGACGGGTATGTACATGAGCGGCCACCCGCTGGATAATTTTAAATTTGAACTGAAACATTATAATATCACCCCGATCGCGGAATACCTGGAAGTAAAAAATTCGCTGGCCAACGCTACGCCTACCAGCAAACAGTTTCGGCTTGCGGGGTTGGTTATCGATGCCCAGCACCGGCTTACCAAAACCGGGAAAAACTATGGCGTATTGTTTATCGAGGATTTCACTGGGAAAACAGATTTTTTCATGTTCCAGGAAGATTACGTAAAATACCTGAACTATTATGAAAAAGGGATGATCATAATGATAGAGGGGGCTTTCCGGGAAAAAAGGTTCCGGCAAGGGGAATATGAATTCAGCATAACCAAGCTACACCTCCTGGAAACCGTCAAATCCACCCTCACCAAGCAACTGGTCATTGACGTAGCGCCGGAGTTCATTGACGAGGATTTTGTGAACTTTATAGATGAGAATATCAAATCTCACCCGGGAAAGTCTTCTGTGAAGTTTAACATTCATGACACAGCTAAAAATCATAAGGTGAGCATGTATACTATAGAGAACGGCTTTACGATGAATGACGAACTGGCCCATTTTCTTAATGAAAACCAGTATTTTGAGGTAAATGTGTTAACGGCTTAACATTTGCATGACGTTTCTGCCTATCCACACTGCCATTTAGATTGTGGATATGTCATTCTGCAATGCTAAATAATATGGCTATAAATTTGCATTCCTATTATACTTATTAAAATTAAAAAAATCGCATATGGCACTTGAACTCACAGACGCAAAATTCAAAACAGAAGTATTGGACTCA
>JAKFCK010000162.1:0-4506 GCA_036676685.1 Chitinophagaceae bacterium
TCACTGGTCTGGGATGAGTTGCCTGCTGTTACCGTTCCGCCCATCGCAAATGCGGGTTTTAATTTTGCCAGGCCTTCAGGTGTGGTATCCGTTCTCACCCCTTCGTCAGTATCGACGATGTATGTTTTGGATTTCTTCTTTCCTTTTTCATCCAGGTACACCTGTTCAACATTTATCGGGAGGATCCCGCTTTTGAAATAACCTTCTTTGATGGCATTTGCAGCCTTCAGGTGACTGTTGTAACTGAACATATCCTGGTCTTCCCTGTTCACGTTATATTCCTTTGCCACGGCTTCAGCAGTAAGGCCCATGCTTAAATAATAATCCGGTTCGTCCTTCGCAATGGAATAGGCAGGCACTGTTTTCCAACCGGCTGTAGGCACCAGGCTCATACTTTCTGTACCTCCTGCGATGATACATTCAGCCATGCCGGTGCGGATCTTGGCAGTTGCCATTGCAATACTTTCCAGCCCGCTTGCACAATAACGGTTGATGGTGATACCCGGGACACTAAAGCCCACAGCCTTTGCCGCTATGATCCGTGCCACCTGCAGACCCTGCTCGGCCTCAGGCACTGCATTACCAACAATGACATCATCTATCCGCGTAGGATCTAATTGTGGGACTGAAGCCAATAGTCCTTTTATTACTTCAATAGCCAGGTCGTCCGGGCGTGTGAAACGGAAACCACCTTTTTTACTTTTCGCTATCGCTGTACGATAACCGGCTACTATATATGCTTCCTGCATGAAAATTTGTTTTAATGGTGATGTAAGATACAGGCAACCTGGAAAACGGTCAATAAGTCAATGGGTCAATAGGTCAATGGGTTTGTAATTGATTCACTTATTCACTATTCACTTATTCACTATTCACTTATTCACTATTCACTTATTCACTATTCACTATTCACTATTCACTCATTCACTATTCACTCATTCACCCGGAAAACCCTTAATAAATAAGCCCCCGTCCATTTAGTTGTTTATGCAACTTTATAGACCAAAGTTATAATTTCCACTTCAAAGCAAAAAACTAAAATGCCTGTGTTACTTTTGCGGCCAATATGTATAAACTGCTACGCTCCTTCCTGTTCCTCTTTGATCCCGAAAAAGTGCATTACTTTTCTATGAACGCTTTGAAAAAGCTATGCAGTGTGGATTTTATAAAAAAGGCAATCACCCGGTATTACAGCCCGGGAGATGGTCCCGGTTTTTCCATACTTAACCTGCATTTTCCAAATAAAGTCGGCCTGGGTGCCGGGTTTGATAAAAATGCGATGTACCTAACCGAGTTACAGGTACTCGGTTTTGGGTGTGTGGAGATTGGGACAGTGACACCACTTCCACAAGAGGGAAATGAAAAACCGAGATTATTCAGGCTCCCCGCTGACAAGGCGCTGATCAACCGTATGGGATTTAATAATGACGGGGCGGAGGTTATTGCGCAGAGGTTACAGCAATGGCGGAATACAATAAGCGGGAATACAAAAAATAAAATAATTATCGGGGGCAATATCGGCAAGAATAAGAACACAGCAAATGAGGAAGCCTGGAAAGACTACACCACATGTTTCAGGGCCCTGCATCCATACGTAGATTACTTCGTGGTGAACGTGAGCAGCCCCAACACTCCGGGCCTGAGGGAATTACAGGAGAAAGGGTCACTGCGTAAGATCTTTGCTGCACTGGAAGAAGAAAATAAATTGTTGCCCGCCCGCAAACCTGTACTGCTCAAGATCGCCCCGGATCTTTCCGATGCCCAGGTTGATGACGTGATCTCCCTGGCCCTGGAAATTCACCTTGAGGGCCTTGTTGCATGCAATACCACCATCTCCAGGGAGCGCCTGGTGAGCAACCCGGAAAAAATAAAAAAGATTGGAGCCGGAGGGTTAAGCGGTTTGCCGGTGCAACAAAGAAGCACGGCGATAACCAGTTATATTCACAAAAAAACAGCCGGCAAGATTCCCATTATCGCAAGCGGGGGTATTTTTTCCGGAAGGGATGCCGCGGAAAAGTTGGCAGCGGGTGCTTCCCTGGTGCAGGTGTGGACGGGCTTCATATATGAAGGGCCGGCGATAGTAAAGAATATTTGCAAGGCAATTAAATGAGAAATAGGCATATTTACAATCACCAATTGATAATGCAACTCAATACCTAGGTTTTTTTCGCTATTATCAATTGCTCTTTGCTTATGCCTGTTGCCTATTGCTTATTGTTATTGCCCTTTGCCTATTGCTTATTGCCTTTTGTTATTTCCTTTTGCCCTTTGCCCATTGCCTATTGTAATTACCTTTTACCTATTTCTTCCAGACAATTCCCCCTTCTCTCCTAAACCCTTATTTTTGCCGCATGGAACATTTATTTACATCAGAGAGTATCATTAGTTTTTTAGTATTGGTGGTGCTGGAGGTAGTGCTTGGCATAGACAACGTGATTTTTGTGAGTATTATCATGAACAGGCTCAAGCTGGCCAAAGATCATAAGAAGGCCCGGAGGGTCTGGATGGTAACGGGTATATTATCCCGGTGTTTAATGTTGATGGGGTTAAGCTGGTTGCTTGCTCAAAAAGGGAAAGCAGTAGTTACTTTATTTGGAAAAGGTTTTGACCTGGCCAGCATCGTGATGTTGTTAGGTGGATTGTTCCTGATTTATAAATCCGTGAAAGAGATTCATGGCAAATTGGAAGGAGAAGATCTTCATGAAAGTACAAAAGCTAAAACTGGTTTATCCCTCGGGCAGGCCATTGCGCAGATCATGCTGATCGATGCCGTGTTTTCTTTTGACAGTATCATAACTGCCGGTGGCACTGCAAAACATTTAGAGATCATGATTGCCGCCGTTGTAATTGCCATGACAGTGATGTTTTTGTTCAGCCCTAAAATTGCGGGTTTCGTTCATAAACACCCCACCGTAAAAATGCTGGCGTTGTCCTTTCTCGTAATGATCGGGCTTAGCCTGGTGATTGAAGGATGGGCACCTGAGCAGGCACATGCACTCGGTATAAAAAATTACATTTATTTCGGAATGGCATTTTCTTTCCTTGTGGAACTTTTAAATATGACAATGAAAAGAAAGCAGAAAAAACGTGTTGTTGAACTGAATGAGCCAAAGTTGGAAAATGTAAGAACAGGTATAGACAGTGACGATGTAGCGCACTAAAAAATTTGCTGAAAACCTGTGAAAATTATTTTATAATTGACTCCTTATTTTCTAAGTCGCAGCTATGCAGATTAAATCTGCGTAGCTGTGGCAAAACTTTTTATATAGTGCAACAAAGCTCATCAACCCGCCTAAAAATCCGCTAATATAGTCGCAGCCACGATTCCAGCGGTCTCGGTTCTTAACCTGTTATTGCCAAGCGCCACCGGGATAAATCCGGAAGCCAGGGCAAGCGAAATCTCATCGCCTGTAAAATCTCCTTCCGGTCCTATCATTATTATTTTACTTGTGCCTGTTTGTTTTACGGTGGAAAGCATTTTTTTATTCCCCTCTTCTTCGCAATGGGCGATAAATTTTTGAGTATCTTCCTGCTCACCTACTGCCCGCAGGTAGTGCACAAACTTTACAGCTGGTTTTAGTTCAGGGAGCCAAACCTGCTGCGACTGAAGCATGGCACTGATTAAAATACTCTGCAAACGTTCCGGTTTCAATTGTTGCTTCTCCGTTCGCTCACAGGTTAGCGGAACAATTTCTGCCACGCCGATCTCTGTAGCTTTTTCCAGGAACCATTCAAATCTGCTATTATTTTTAACCGGTGATATGGCGATCGTTATTTTTTTTGCAGGCGCATGCAGGAATGTTGATGAAAGTATTTTAACCACGCTTTTTTTCATGTTACCATCCGTAATTTCCACGTTGTATAAATTTCCTTTCCCATCCGTTAGCTGGAGTTGCCGCCCGCTCTGCATCCGTAATACCTGCACGATATGCTTACTGGTCGGCTCATCCAATGTTACCGCGGCATCACCAGGCATCACAGCAGGTGTATAAAAAAGGGGGAGTTTCATGTGTGCATCAAACTTAACAAATAAAAAAATGGAGAATAAAAAGTCTTTTTCATTCTCCATTTAAATCAACTGGTTTTCCCTAGAACGGTGCATCATCATCAAAAGCACCATCATTCATTTTACTTCCTTTCTGGATGTAAAGGTTTGCACCGTCATCTCCCCCGCCGGAAACCGGTTTCCAGTTTCCACCGCCGGGAGGCAAACCTGTATTAAAGTCACCGCCTTCTTCTTCTACAAATTTCTGGATGTGCAGCAGTGCTTTTAATTTCACGGTCTCGAGGCTACCATTCCTGTGTTTAGCAATTTTTACGTGTGTCTCCCCTTTATTATTTTCACCAAATTCATCCGTGGTCACTTCATAATATTCCGGGCGATAAAGGAACATCACCAGGTCAGCATCCTGCTCGATAGCACCGGATTCCCGCAGATCACTTAACTGGGGCATTTTGTTACCTTCTTTTCTTTTCTCTACTTCCCGGCTCAACTGGCTAAGGGCA
>JAKFCK010000163.1:0-2390 GCA_036676685.1 Chitinophagaceae bacterium
GCGCCAGTCACAGTACAGGGCTTTTTGGTGGAGCCCCGACAGCAAAAAAATTGCGTTTTTCCGGAGCAACGATTCCCAGGTACCAGAGTTCACCATCACCGATGCGCCGAGCCTGCATGGTTACGTGGAGAAACTTCGTTACCCAAAAGTTGGTGATAAAAATCCCGAGGTAAAAGTAGGTATCGTTAACCCGGATGGTGGCCAACTGGTATGGAGCGATTTCGATGAAAAAACCGACCAGTATTTCGGCATGCCCTATTGGAAACCCGATGGCAGCAGTTTGCTGGTGCAATGGATGAATCGCAAACAAAATGAGTTGAAGATCTGGGCAGTCAATCCGGCAACGGGAAACAAGCAGTCTTTTTACAACGAAGAACAAAAAACATGGATCGACCTGAGCGATAACGACCGCATCCGTTTCCTGGAAAATGGCAAGGGCTTTTTGTTACAATCAGATGTGAGTGGATGGAACCACATCTATTATTATAATATGCAGGGTAGACTGCTGAATGCCGTGACAACAGGTAAATACACCGTAACAAACATCAATAAAGTAGACGAAAAAAACAATATTGTATACTTCACTGCACGCAGCAGGGAAAACACCGCACATTCAGATTTCTACCGGGTGAACCTGGATGGAAAAAAAATGCAACGTCTCAGCTTTGGAGACTTCACACATAATATAACTGCGATCTCTCCGGATGGAAACTATTTTGTGACCACTTACAGCAATATTTCTACCCCGCCCCGCTCCGCGCTGGTAAGCAATACCGGGAAAATAATCAAAGAGCTGGGGAATGCGAAAGGTGCAGACTTTGACCAGTACCAGTTGGCTAAAACGGAATTGATCCGCGTGAAAAGCGACGATGGTTTATATGACCTCCCGATGAAAGTGACCTGGCCACTAAACATGGATAAGAACAAAAAATATCCCGTGCTGATCAGTGTGTATGGCGGACCCAATGCCGGGACGGTCATGGATAACTGGACAATGACGGGAAACCAACAATTCTATGCTAAAGAGGGTTTGATACAGGTTGCCATGGACCACCGGGCAAGTGGCCATTTTGGAAAAGAAGGGGTTAACTACATGTACCACAACCTTGGGCACTGGGAAATGAAGGATTATACCAGCATGGTAAAATGGCTGATCGCTAACGGGGCGGCGGACCCGTCAAAAATATGTATCACAGGGTTTAGTTATGGCGGGTACATGAGCTGTTATGCACTTACCCATAGCGCAGATGTGTTTACGCACGCTATGGCCGGAGGCAGTGTCACTGACTGGACACTGTATGATTCGCATTACACGGAACGTTTTATGGGTACTCCTGCGGATAATGCTGAAGGATATAAGAACAGCTCTGTTTTGAGTTATATTGACCGGTATAAAGGAAACCTGCAGGTGGTGCATGGGATCATCGATGAGAATGTGCATATGCAAAACAGCATCCAGCTCATCAGCAAATTGCAGGACGCTAAAAAGGAATTTGAATTTATGCCTTATTCGGGCGGAAGACATGGTTGGGGTGGCAATAAGGGCTTGCATTTTCAAAACCTGAAAACGAATTATATCTATAAAAATCTCCTGGAAAAAGAAGTGCCCAAGGGCATGTTGAAATAATATTTGCCTGCTTCAAAAAAAAGAAAGTCGTTCGGTAAAACCGAACGGCTTTTTTATTGCAATTAAAAAAACCTTTTAATAAATTCACATCCCAATCGGGGGGAATATATGCCCAATAAGACATTGAAGATTGTGGTTGAAGATTAAAGCATCTTATGCAAGGCGCGATATCTTCCGGGCATATGATGGTATGCTTTTTGGAAACTTAATCATTAAATAAAAAATGGGGCTGAAACATTCACTATCATCTTTTTTATCCTGCTTTGTTTACAGCCTTACTATTACTAATTCATTAAACTAAAATTTTATGGCAAAGTATTCGAAAGCCGCTGGCAAGAAAGTAGAAACTGCAATGAAAGAAATGAAAAAGGGCAAGTTAAAAACAGGCTCAGGTAAAAAAGTAACGGATAAAAAACAGGCTGTGGCAATCGGGCTTTCGGAAGCCAAGCAAAAAGGCCTCAAAGTTCCGGCAAAAAAAGCAGCTACTAAAAAAGCAGCTCCTTCAAAAAAAGCAACGGCTCCTAAAAAAGTGGCAGCCAAAAAAGCAGCACCTGCTAAAAAATCAACCGCTCCCAAAAAGGCTACAGCTAAAAAATCTGCCCCGGTTAAAAAATCCGCCGCTCCCAAAAAAGCTGCGCCTGCTAAAAATTCAACCCCTGCTAAGAAGGCGGTTAACCAAAAAAAGGCGATCCCGAAAGCCGCGGCACCAAAAGCGAAACCAAGTCCTGTAGCGGGCAGGAAAACAAACCAGGTACAAAAAGCT
>JAKFCK010000164.1:0-8894 GCA_036676685.1 Chitinophagaceae bacterium
ATCACGTCCTCGTCAGTTTCTGCACCGCCTTTCAACAAATCACCCATGGCCACGTCCTCAGCTTCATGCACCGGGGCATCAAGTGAAGTATGACGTGTATTACTTTGGAAAATATTATTGATCTCGGTCTCGCTCATTTCCAGCAATTCTGCTAATTCTTCCGTAGAAGGTTCGCGCTCATGCTCCTGCTCGAAAGCCATATAGGCTTTGTTAGCTTTGTTATACGTACCAATCTTATTCTGCGGCAACCTTACCAACCTGCCCTGTTCAGCCAAAGCCTGAAGGATCGATTGGCGTATCCACCAAACAGCATAAGAAATAAATTTAAATCCTTTGGTTTCATCAAAACGCTGGGCCGCTTTTATAAGGCCGAGATTACCCTCATTGATCAAATCGCTTAAAGAAAGTCCCTGGTGCTGGTACTGTTTGGCAACAGATACAACGAACCTGAGGTTCGCCTGCACAAGTTTATCCAATGCCCGCTGATCGCCCATCTTTATCTTTTGAGCCAGGATGGTTTCCTCTTCCGGGGTGATCATAGAGATTTTGGAAATTTCCTGCAGATATTTCTCCACCGCCTGTGAGTCACGGTTGGTTATCTGCGTTGCGATTTTAAGTTGCCTCATGTTTATTTATTAGTTACTAAATTATAACAGCTATAAGACCTTTTTTGTTTCAATAACGTTGCACCCAGGCATTTTATGCTGAAATTCTTAAAAATTTGAGTGCAAAGGTACTAAACCATTTGCTCATTTCATAGGTATAAGAGAAAAACGGGATAAGAAGTGCATAAGTAAATGGTTAATTTAACTTTTAACACAAACCCAATATATCTAAATCAAATACGGCACCAAAGTTTCCCGGCTGTCTTTTTAGCACCAATGCTTACTTTTGTCTGATGAACATGGACTTAAGATCAGACACGTTTACAAAACCAGGCCCTGCCATGCTGGGCGCGATGATGCGGGCAGTTGTTGGTGATGATGTTTTCGGGGAAGACCCGTCAGTGAATGAACTGGAAGCATATGCGGCAGACTTATTTGGGATGGAAACTGCTCTCTTTTGCCCAAGTGGCACTATGACCAACCAGGTTGCTATAAAATGCCATACCCAGCCAGGGGATGAAATAATTTGTGATAAAATGAGCCACGTGTATGTGTATGAAGGTGGTGGAATAGCATTTAACAGCGGATGCCAGGTACGGGCCATTGAAGGAGACCGGGGCAGGTTAACTGCAGCCATGGTAGCGGAATCAATCAATCCTGATGACGTACACAGGGCAAAAACGAGCCTGGTATGCCTGGAGAATACCGCCAACCGGGGTGGCGGCAGCTGTTATGAGTTTACTGATATACAAGAAATTAAGCAAGTTTGCTTTACAAATAATATCAGGCTGCACTTGGATGGTGCCAGGTTGTTCAATGGCCTTGTGGCGAAGAACGAGACCCCTCTGCAGTACGGTAAAATTTTCGACAGTATCTCCATTTGCCTTAGCAAAGGTTTGGGTGCCCCTGTGGGGAGCCTGTTGTTGGGTAAAAAGGAGTTTATACATAGAGCCAGGAGAGTTCGCAAGGTTTTCGGGGGCGGAATGCGGCAAGCGGGATACATGGCAGCCGCCGGGCTGTTTGCCTTGCAACATAATATCGAGCGGCTACAGATTGATCATTTCCATGCCAAACAGATTGCTGAAGCCCTTATGACTAAAAACTTCGTAGGAAAGATCCTGCCGGTAGAGACCAATATCCTCATATTTGAGATTATGGACAATTACACCCCGGCTTCATTTAGCCAGGAATTAAAGGAGGAAGGTATTTTGTGTATTCCCATCTCTCCTACCCAGGTAAGGATGGTCACCCATCTTGATGTGGATGCGGGGATGGTGAGTAAACTGGTCGCACTGATTGATCGTATGTAAGTCCTGGCGGGCTTAATATTGATTTGCCAGTGATTAAAAGTAAATTTTTCCCCTAATCATATTTCCCTGTTAACTTCGCAGGCGTAACCATTATTCAACGACTTTATGTTTCCATCTATAAATCCCAGCACCACCCCGGCCTGGCATGCGCTGCAGCTGCATCATAATTTATTTGAACAGGTAAAAATGAAGGACCTGTTTTACAATGATGAAGACCGGTTCCGGAAATTTTCGCTCCGGATCGAGGATATTCTTTTTGACTATTCCAAAAACATCATCACGGAAAACACTATGGCTGTGCTGTTTGAACTGGCGAATGAATGTAAACTCGGCGAGGCCATCGAAGCCATGTTCAGTGGTGAAAAGATCAACGGTACGGAAGGAAGGGCTGTATTACACACGGCATTAAGAAATTTTTCCGGCAGGCCGGTTTTGGAAAATGGTAAAGATGTGATGCCGCAGGTGCAGGATGTGCAACTGCAGATGAAGAACTTTTGCTACCGGGTGCACAGCGGGGGCTGGAAAGGTTTTTCGGGAAAAAAAATAAAATACATTGTCAATATTGGGATCGGGGGCAGCGACCTCGGGCCGGTGATGGTTACGGAAGCACTTAAGCCGTATTGGATACCCGGGATCCAGGCTTATTTTGTGAGTAACGTGGACGGAACACATATTGCAGAGACCCTTAAGAAAGTGAATGCTGAAGAAACCTTGTTCCTGATAGCCAGTAAAACTTTTACCACCCAGGAGACCATGAGCAACGCTCATACTGCGCGGCAATGGTTCTTACAACACGGCGGAACGGAAGAGACCATTGCCAATCATTTTATTGCGCTGAGCACGAATATTTCCGAAGTGGAGAAATTTGGGATTGATGCTGCCAATATGTTTGTATTCTGGGACTGGGTTGGCGGACGATACAGTTTATGGAGTGCCATTGGTTTATCTATTGCTGTAACCATCGGGTATGAAAATTTTGAGACGTTATTGAAAGGGGCCCATTCGGCTGATGAGCATTTTCGGAATACCCCTTTTGAGAACAATATCCCGGTAATAATGGGCATGTTGGGGATCTGGTACCGTAACTTTTTTAATGCCAATACGGAAGCCATATTGCCGTATGACCAATACATGCACCGCTTTGCGGCGTATTTCCAGCAGGGAAATATGGAAAGCAACGGAAAATATATAGACCGGAATGGCGAAAAGGTTGCGTATCAGACCGGTCCCATTATCTGGGGGGAACCCGGCACCAACGGCCAGCATGCTTTCTACCAGCTCATTCACCAGGGTACAAGTATGATTCCCTGCGATTTTATCGTACCGGCCCAATCCCACAATCCCATCGGAGAACACCATAACATACTGGTCAGTAATTTTTTCGCTCAAACAGAAGCATTGATGATGGGCACGGATCATGAAAACCCCTACCGGGTTTTTGAGGGCAATCGGCCTACCAATTCCATCCTGGTGAAAAAGATCACCCCTTATACGCTTGGTCAGCTGATCGCATTATATGAACATAAAATATTTGTGCAGGGCGTGATCTGGAATATTTACAGTTTTGACCAGTGGGGTGTGGAGTTGGGAAAAGTACTTGCCAATAAAATTTTGCCGGAATTGACTGCTGATGCAGCACTTTCGTCTCATGATTCATCTACTAATGGACTGGTGAATGCATTTAAGAAAATGCGTTAGACCTGTTTTAGATTATTAGTATATTGAGAATGAATTAAATCAACTGCCATGAAAAGTTTTCTTGCCACATTGATCTTTACCTTTTGCGGGCTCTACAGCTATGCACAATCAACTTTTCCGCTCCCTAAGATCCAGGGACAGAAAAATCAGTTATCGTCCGGGGCGCATGGTAAGAATTTTCTGACGAACCCCGGTGGCGGATGTGGCTCTAAAACCAATGCATCAACGGGTTCCCAGGGGTTGCGACCCGACATTTCCGTGATATCAATTATTCCTACATTAAGACTTTGGCTTCTGCCGGTAAATTTTCCTAATCCGTTTGTAAAAGATGACGATTAGCCGTTTACCAACACCGCTGCGATATTCAATAAAAAAATCCTCCCTTTAAAGAGAGGATTTTTAGTTATTAGTTCAGGTGGTATATTACCATTTGTCAACTTCTTCGGTACTACCATTATCCGGTGCGGCATCATTTCCTGCAACGGGTACAGGTACCGTCGGTGTTTCTTCCTCAGCACGTAGAGGCGTTGTAGTAGTTTCCTCAACAGCGGTAACAGGTGCTTCAGCATCTCCTGGCTGGGAGTCGTCACCTTCGTAGGGGGTATCATGGTTAAATGCATCAAAATCAAAATCAGGCATCAATTCCGTTTTCACATAGTCTACCGCTTCAACCAAACCTTTCACAAACTTATTAAAATCTTCTTTGTACAAAAAAATCTTGTGCCTGTCATACCCGTCAGAATCAAAGCGCTTACGGCTTTCAGTGATAGTCAGGTAAAAATCATTACCACGGGTCTCTCTTACATCAAAAAAGTAAGTTCTGCGTTTTCCTGCTTTAATGCGTTTGCTGTAAACGCTTTCCATTTTTTTGTCGTTGTTTTCGTACGCCACTGTTGTTTTTTTTAATTGAAATGATTGATTTAAGAACGGGGCAAAGATAAAATTGTTTTTGATATAGCAAAATTTAAGAAACACCTGTTTTACACAGTAATATCACCCGTAGATTCCTGGCCATCATTTTGCTGCTGCTTATTATACATTTCAGCATATATGCCTTTTTGTTCTAATAGGCTGGTATGGGTGCCTTCTTCTATGATACTGCCATTTTCCAGCACAATGATCTGGTCAAAATCAAAGAGGGAAAAGATCCTGTGCGTGATGATGACCGCTGTTTTGTCCTGCAGGTATTCGTAAAGGTTAGACAAAATGCGTTTTTCTGTCCTGGCATCCACGGCGCTGAGGCAATCATCAAAAATTACAATGTTTGGGTCTTTTATCAGTGCCCGGGCAATGGATATGCGTTGTTTTTGCCCTCCGCTCAGTGTAACACCCCGCTCCCCTACCATGGTTTCCATACCATCGGGGAATAACATGATCTCATCGTATATACAAGCCCGTGCCGCAGCATCGTTCACCTGTTGGTCGGAGGCAGCGGGGTTGCCAAATTTTATGTTGTTTTTGATCGTATCACTGAACAGGAATACGTCCTGCGGTACGTAGCTGATCTCCCCGCGGAGGCTATCCAACTGGTGCCGCCGGATATCATTTCCATCATAACTGATGGTACCGGCGTCTGCATCATACATTCGGAGCATTAACTGGGCAACCGTGGATTTTCCTGAGCCGGTTTTTCCCACGATGGCAATCTTGTCTCCTTTTTTTACTGACAGTGAGAAATTTTTTAAGGCCTGGATACCGGTGTGGGGGTAGGTGAAGTCTACATTATAGAAAGCGAAATTTCCCTGTAATGGATAGACTGCTGCACCGGGTTCATCTTTAATAGTTGGCACGGTATGCAAAAATTCGTTGATGCGTCGCTGTGAGGCTACGGCACGTTGGGTCATACTCGCGGTCCACCCGATAGCACTTACAGGAAAGGTGAGCATTTGAATATACATTACAAATTCCGCGATCTTACCAACCGAGGCACCCGGTACGTTGTTGGCCACATCAAGTCCCCCCGCTAAAATAGTCATCAGTGTGCTTAAACCTATCAGCAGGGCCATACTCGGGAAATAAATGGCTTCTGTTTTTGCAAGGCTTAGGGCATTGGTTTTATACGTTTCGCTGTTGATATTAAAAAAACGAAGCATAGAAGTTTCCTGCACGAATGATTTTATCACCCTTATCCCTGAATAAGATTCCTGTGCATTGCTGGTGAGGCTGCTCAGCATCGCCTGTATGCGTTCGCTTTTCCGGTTGATGACGGTATTTACCAGGTAAATAGTGACGGCAAGGATAGGAAGCGGGCATAAGGCCACCAGTGTAAGTTTTACATCTGAACGCAACATAAAAAATATACTGAAGCCCAGCACTGCCGCCAGGTTGATGAAATACATTATTGCGGGCCCTGTATACATCCTCACCCGGCTAACGTCTTCGGATATACGATTCATCAGGTCACCCGTACTATGGGTTTTATAGAATTGCGTATCCAGTTGCTGGTAGTGGCTGAAAACTTCATTTTTCTGGTCAAACTCAATGTGCCGGCTCATCACGATGATGGTCTGGCGCATAAGGAACATAAACAACCCGCTGATGATGGCCAGTATAAGAAGAATAATACCTGCAAACAGGATTTTGGATTTAAAGGGGCGTTCATCAAAATTCAGCAGTACGTTCCGCACGATGATATCATAAGTGGAATGCGAGCGAATAGCCGTTGGATTTTGGCCGGGTGTGGCGTCAATTGCGTGCACCACGGTATTCACGACATACCCGGTTATCTGGGGAGCCAATATCCGGAAATAGTTAGTAAGAATAACGAATACGATACCCAGGATAAAAAGCCAGCGATATTTCCAGAAATATTTATTGAGAGTAGATAATTGCGTCATCACGCGCAAATTTAGCTAATAAATGCGGTCTGACTTCCGGGATCTGCTAATAACAAAAATTCCTGTTGGCCGCCTGTGGACGGCAAACAGGAATTTTACCTTTTATGTGCGATAAATACTTTTCTTGTTAAAGATCAGTGATCGGCTTGTATTTCGGTACCAACGCTTTCATCACAACCCATGCGATAAGGTAGGCTACGGCGCAGATACCAAACATGATGCTATAAGATGTAGACATTTGCGCATGCACCAGGGGCTTTTGCAGTTCTACGAGTTGATCAAATGCAGTAGAATCCATAGCCCGCAACTGGGCCGCTACGTCCGGGGAGAGGCCACCAAGATCTGAGTGATTAAGATTGATGGAATCGCCATACTTGTTCATAAGCTTCATGCCTTGTATCCTTGCTACAAAATCGCCCAGACCTGCCGCTTTTGCTGAAATCCAGGACTCGGCAATACCGGCTGCCTTGTAGGCATCAAATAAATAACCTCCCAATTTGGACACAATCACACCACCTAAACCGCCCGCCATACCGCCAATTCCTACAACAGAACCAATGGCTTTTTTGGGAAACATGTCAGATACCGTTGTAAATATATTGGCACTCCATGCCTGGTGGGCTGAGGCGCCGATACCAATTAAGATAACGGGCACCCAATAACTGTAACTACCAAAGGGTTGTGCCAGCAATACCACTAAAGGAATAAATGCAATCATCAGCATGGCTTTCATGCGGCCATCATAAGGAGAGTAACCTTTGTTGATGAAGTGCATGGGGAACCATCCTCCGCCGATGCTTCCCACCATTGTTAACGTGTACAATACGGTGAGTGGAAGGGCAATGTCTGTACTGGACATTCCGTATGCCGCTTTCAGATAAGCGGGCAGCCAAAAAAGAAAGAACCACCAAACCCCGTCTGTCATAAACTTTCCAAAAGCAAATGCCCAGGTTTGTTTGTAGCCGAGTAATTTTGTCCATGAAACCTTTTCAGCAACCACAGGCTCCACTTCCTCCTTATCGCTGTTTATAAAATCGAGTTCTGCTTTAGAAAGTCTTTTTTGCTCGGCCGGCTTGTCGTAAAAAAACAGCCAAAAGAACAACCAGAGAAAACCGACGCCCCCTATTAAAAGAAAAGCCGCTTCCCAGCCCCATTTAGCCGCTATCCATGGAACGGTTAGCGGTGCCAATATGGCTCCAACATTGGCGCCCGAGTTAAAAATGCCGGTAGCAAAAGCCCGTTCTTTTTTTGGAAAATATTCTGCTGTTGCTTTAATGGCTGCAGGAAAGTTTCCCGCTTCGCCAAGCGCCAATACAGCACGGCTCACCATAAACCCGACCACGGACACACTCAAAGCGGTAATTCCTAAAACACCAAGTATCATCGAAAATGCCTCACCGATGGGAATGGCTACTGCATGGATGATGGCACCAAGGCTCCAGATGGTGATGGCCCAGGCATAACCTTTTTTCGTGCCCAGCTTATCAATAAATCTTCCGGCAAACAACATGCTGATAGCATAGCCGAATTGAAAGACTGCTGTAATATTCGCATAGTCACTGTTTGACCAGTTGAAACGCTCAGCCAACAACGGTTGTAGCAAACTCAACACCTGCCTGTCAAGGTAATTTACAGTGGTCGCGAAAAATAATAAAGCACAGATGGTCCACCTGTATTTTCCGATTGATTGTTGAGTCATGCTGGCAAATTATTATCCCTCAGTTCCTGGCTTTGCAAAAGAAATTGAGAGTCGTTTATTTTTTTATGGTTCCTATCAGGTCAAGCACTTCTTTGGTCATTTTTTCAATCGTAGCGTAGTCTTTATCCTCCATCAATTTTTTACTCACCAGTTTACTACCCATTCCCACCGCGCACACGCCTGCTTTAAACCAGCCTTCAATATTTTCTTTGGTAGTATCCACACCACCTGTTGGCATAAATAATAATTTAGGAAAGATATCCTTTATTCCACTTAAAAATTCAGGGCCCAGCATATTACCAGGAAAAAGTTTTATAAAACCGATCCCGCTGTTTTCAGCCGCAATTATTTCCGAAGGTGTCATGCAACCAGGCGCATAAAAAATATTATTCGCAATGGCATAATCCGCGACTTCTTTTACAAAACCCGGGCTTACTAAAAAATCAGCGCCGGCTGCCAGGTAATCTTTAGTTTGTTGCACATTTTTTATGGTGCCTACACCCAGCAGAATGCCCGGCATTTCGGCGTTTCTCACTTCCACCATTTTAGTAAAATTCTTTAAAGCAGCCTCACCGCGGTTGGTATATTCTACTGCCTTCACGCCGGCTTTATAGAGGGATCGCAGTACTTCTACACTTACAGTTTCATCAGCATTAAAGTAAAGGGGAAGCATTCCCTGTTGGATGATAGCATCGGTTACCTGTTGTACACTAGTCATTTTGGTTGTTTTTGTTTTGGGCTAAAG
>JAKFCK010000165.1:0-5073 GCA_036676685.1 Chitinophagaceae bacterium
AGCCCGAAAGAGGCCTTGGACAAATTCCTGCGCACTTGCAGAACCGGTTATTCTTCCACCGAGACAGAGCAGGTTCATGTCATCATCTTCCACCCCCTGGTGAGCTGAAAAATGATCCTGTATCAGCGCGGCCCGCACACCGTTTATCTTGTTGGCAGCAATGGATGCTCCCACCCCGCTGCCGCAGATCGCAATTCCACGCTGCACTTCACCTGCCGATATAGCCCTGGCCAGTGGAATTACAAAATCAGGATAATCGTCCGTTTCGTCTAAAACAAATGCGCCAAAATCTACGAGCTCGTATTTTAATTCGGCCAGGTAAAGGCGAATCACTTCTTTTAGCGCAAAACCGCCATGATCTGAACAGATGCCTATTTTCATTAGTGATGTTTTAATGTGGTAAGACTCTTTGGGTAAAGGTAATACTGCAAATAAAAATTGTTTACTAACAATCGGTGGCCCTACTTCTTTTTTTCCTGGGACCAAAAAAAGCAATTGAATCGCAATCCATTTACCCGCCCTGTGGCAGCAGGATATTAAACACAGCGCCCGCTGTTTTACCTGGCGTGGCAAAGATATGCCCGCCATGACGCTGTACTATCTTACGGCAGATGGACAGGCCGATACCTGTACCTTCAAATGCTGTTTTGCCATGCAGGCGTTGGAAAATATTAAAGATGCGGTCTGCATGTTCTTCGTCAAAGCCGATCCCGTTATCCGTTACGCGGATATGGTGATATGCTGAATTAGGATCCAACTGCGGGTATGCCACTAAAGTTGCTGTATCAGCATTGGTAGAAGATAACCCGATAACCGGGGTTATTCCCGGCCGGGTATACTTTAAAGAGTTCGAAAGCAGGTTGCTGAATAACTGGGTCATCTGGGAAGGAATCGCAGTGATCACGGGAAGGTCATTCATTTCTATTACGGCGCCGTTTTTTTCAATCTTCAATTCGAAGTCACTTTCTATATCCCGGACGATGTTGGCGAGATCAACAGGTCCAAACAACTCGGTGTTTTGCGAGACCTGCGAAAAGGCCAGCACATCCCGGATCAGGTTTGTCATGCGGTCCGTGGAGCTATAGATCCTGGACAGGTAAATGGAAGATCTTTCACTTAACTCACCAATACTTTGTTGCAACATGTGGGTGAATGTACTGATCTTGCGCACGGGCTCCTGCAGGTCATGCGAGGCGATGTAAGCGAACTCTTCCAGCTCTGCATTTGATCGTTGCAGCGTGATATTTAATTTGGCCAGTTCTTCATTCCTGGCATGTAGTTCCTGGTTGGCTTCTGCCAGTTCTTTTGTGCGCAAACGTACCTGTGTAGCCAGTTCATTTTGTAACTCTCTTCCCTGCGTTACATCTTTTGTGATGCCCGCCATACGGATAGGCTTTCCATCGTTATCAAAATAAGTCTGGCCTATCGCATGAATATAATATCGTTTGCCATTACGTTTGTTAATGATCTTGTATTCCGCATCATACCGCCCATCGGACCCTGGTTGCTGCGCATTGCGGAATGCGGCTTCCACCCTTGCCCTGTCTTCTTCCACAATACAGCTGATAGCATCGGCTGCAGGAGATTCCATGTTATCCAGCCCAAAGATATCAGCATGGCGCTGGGATTGCTTTGAGATACCGGTGATTACATCTAAGCTCCAGGTACCAAGGGATGCAATCTCAATGGCGTTTTGTAATTCAGCTTCTTTTTCTTCCAGCTTTTGCCTTGCCAGTACCTGGGCCGTTACGTCAACCGACATATTCATGACCCCAAATATCTTTCCGTCGGCGTCACGCATGGCTTTATAAATAAAGTCAAAATAGTAAACGCCCATCACACCGTCGATTTTCAATTCTGCGCGTGCATCGTTGGCCTCGTAGGTTTCACCCGTCTCATACACGTGATCCAATATTTCAAGAAAAGGCTGCCCGATTATCTCCGGTACGGCATCCCTGAAAGCCTTGCCCACCACCGACCGGTCTTTACCCCAATAACCAATCATGATATCGTTGGCAACTTCTATTTTCATTTCCTTACCCGTAAACAGGCAGGTGGATACCGGGGACTCTTCCACCAGGGCCCGGAATTTCTTTTCATTGGCCTCAATTTGTTGTTGCACCAGCACCTGTTCGGTAACGTCTACCGCCATGTCCATGATACCATACACTTCCCCAACTTCATTAAAAAGCGGCCGGTAAGTGAAATCAAAATAATAGGTACCCAATACCCCTCCTTTTTCAAGTTGTGCGGGGCAGGCTTTTTCGCTGTAAGTTTTACCGGAGGTAAAAACTTCGTCTAAAATCTGCAGAAAGGGTTGTCCCTGTAATTCAGGTACGGCCTGGGCCAGCGGTTTGCCGATCACGGATTCATTTTTACCCCAGACGTGAAGCATGGGCTCATTGGCCACTGCAACGATCATTTCCCTACCGGTGAAAAGACAGGTAGCAATGGGGGCAACTTCGATCAGTGAACGAAACCGGGTTTCGCTGTTGCGCAAGGCTATCTCCGTCTCCTTGCTTTCCGTGATATCGGTAGCATGTACGATAATGCCGATCACATCACCATCAGCACTTTTATGCGGCGAATACACCAGGCTCAGCCACCTCTTTTTATTCATCCGGGAAGGGGAAGGTATTTCAAACCGCACTTCCTCACCCGAAAAAGCCCTGGTTAAAAAAGGCTGCACCCTGCCATAAGCTGTTTCACCGATAAACTCCTGTATGGTTTTTCCTATTACCTCTTTTGCTCCTACCTGGAACCATTTCATAAAGGTTTCGTTGTAGGACTGGTAACGTTGCCCTCTATCCAGGTAGAATATCATCGCAGGCACGGTGTTACTTAATAATTCCAGGCGGGCCTCATTTTCCTGCAGCTTAATTCTATCCAGCACCTGTTCCGTAACATCGGTACCCATTACCATGATGCTGTAAATTTCCCCCGCGTCATTTCGCACCGCTTTATAGCTAAAATCAAAATAGTAAATCCTTGGCTTGCCGTTTACTTCAATAGAAGTGCGCATGGCTTTGCCTTCAAATGTTTTTCCCGTCGTGAAAACCTGGTCTAACAGCTCCAAATAACCCTGCGACTTCAACTCGGGTAGCGCTTCTGCCAGGGGTTTACCTATGATGGCGGGCCCTTTGCCCAATATACCGATCATTCTATCGTTAGCCAGGTCAATGACCATATCCTTTCCCGTATACAAAGCAGCTGGTATAGTGGCATCTTTAATGATCGACCGGAACATATGTTCACTTTCTTCCGCAGCTTTTCTTGCCAGCACCAGGTCCGTAACATCTATAGCCGTAGCCATAAATCCATCAATATTGCCATAATGATCGCGGGCAGGCTCATAAGTAAAACTGTAATAGCCAAAAACATCTTTTCCAAACTTATTGATCGTTAAACCAAAATCATTCACCTGTATGGGAAGGCCAGTTGCCATTACCTGCTCTATCATGGGCAGTATATATCCTTGTGTTTCCGGCAGGGACTGAAACAATGGCTGGCCGATAAAGGATTCACGGGTCTTACCCACAATATGCAGGTAAGCGTCATTTGCAACTTCCGCCACCAGGTCCTTTCCCCTGAAAACGGAGATGGCAAAAGTTGATTGCATCACCAGGTTTTTAAATCTTTGGTCCTCCCGCTGTAATATTTGTAATGACCTTACTTTTACTGTCGTGTCTACCACCAGGCATTGAGCACCAAATATTTGCCCCGCGTTGTTGTACAAAGGGACGTAGGAAATATCTAAAAAACATTCTTCCGGGTACCCGTACTTATCCATCATTATACGGCTGTCTTTGAGGTAAACGCTGCCACCCTTTTCCACTTGCAGAAAATAAGGTTCCACCACATCCCACATTTGTGTTGTTTCACGCACCGGTTTTCCCATAATACCAGGGTGTCGTGTGGTGCCAATGGTGGGTATAAAAGCATCGTTATACAAATGCAAAAATTCCTTCCCCAAAAAAAGGCTCATAGCCAGGGGTGAATCCAGCATAGCCTTTACAGCGGATTTCATTTCAGGCAGCCAGTTTTCCGGCGAACCCAGGGATGTAGCGCCCCAGTCTTTGTTGCGGATGATTTCCCCCGTCTCGCCACCTCCCTGTAAAAAATATAGATTTTGTATTATGCTGTTAGATTCCAACATATGTCAGGAATGGCTGATTAAGGGTTTTAAAATATTCACGAGATCGTCGAACCTGTTGGGTTTGGTTATAAAGTTTACGGCACCCAGCTCTTTTGCTGCAGAAATGGTTGTAGGGCTGGATGATGTAGAGAACATGATCACATGAATGGTCTTTAAGTGTTCTGTAGATTTTATTTTTTTTAATAACTCCAGGCCGTTCATCAACGGCATGTTTACATCAAGGAATATCACATCCGGTTCCAGTTCCTTTCGGGCTAGTTTATCAAAAGCTTCAATGGCATTGGTCACCCCAATGCAGTTAGCCCCACCTGAAGCAACAGTAAGTGCAGCGTTGAAAATTTCCTGGTCTTCTTCATCATCATCCACCAGCAGGATTTTCCGATATAACATATGGCAAAATAAATAATTTCCCGCTTTCAGGGTCATATAAATCTTTGTTTAATGTATTGAGAACAAATCAAGTCGACCGGGCAGGTAATGATGATAATTTGTACCTGCTACGGGGCAGGGGTGCTTTTTTATTTTAAAAAACAACCGGAACGGAACGGACAGGTTATCGGTTTAACCTGGCGTACTAAATGATGCCTTAAATAAAAAAATAATAAGTTTACTTTCACCACGCAAACAGGATTACCCTTCACCAGGCAACGCGCTGCTATGAATAGATCTGTTGAATACATTACCAGGCTCTCCTCCATCCGTAACCAGTACGGGAAAGAACCAGCGTCAGAAAAAGCCAAATTATTAAAACTAATCAGCGGCCAGGCTCTAAGCAGTAAAAAAACATTACAAATTTATTATCATACCCTGCTGTTCATCCAGGCACACCCTGACAACAAGACCATTCAAACTTTATCGGGTGCTGCATTGGAGCAACTGGAAGCATGGATACATAGCCAGGAAAGTATAAAGGAAAA
>JAKFCK010000166.1:0-6112 GCA_036676685.1 Chitinophagaceae bacterium
CTTTTTCAACTACAACAGCAGTACCATAAGCCAGTACTTCCGTAACAGCACTCATTACTTCGTTGGCGTCATACCGCATATTAATAATTGCATTGCAACCCAGGAGCCTGCCATTGTGAATCATCAATTGTAAGGCTTCCTCCCGTGTTTTTTCGCATAGTTCCGTATATATCCGGCTTTTGCCCCCAAACAATGTCATAAAACCCCCGGCCGCATTTCCCAACAAACTCCGGGACCTGACCGTTATTCCCCGCACTAAACCTAATTGTTTTGTTACACGATATCCTTCTAAGGTATTACTGGTCGTGATCATAATTGAGTCGTTCATTATTTATATTTTTTAAAATCAATTTAGGTGTTTATTGCGATACAATTGCGACAGGAGTTTGAGGGTTGGCGAGAGCGGGATATTAGGTATCGGCCTGGCTTCACAATAGGTTAAACAAAAATACTACAGTGATACTTTGTCTATTTTGGTTTTGAACTGGCAGTCAGAACAACGAAGTGCCACAGCTTAATCAACTCACAGCCCCGGGGCCGGTGTTTCGTCATTTTTTCTTACAATAGTAGTTTCATCATGATGTCCGTCTGCTCGTCATGGCCCAATTTGAAAACGTGTTTATCAAACTCAATGAAACCGTTTTTTTTATAAAATTGTATCGCTCTGGGATTTTCTTCCCAGACACCCAACCACACAAAGTCTGCATTTTTCTCCCTGGCTACCATTATCGCTTTTTCGTAAAGTAATTGTCCTACGTTTTTGCCGTGAAATTCTTTTGACACATAAATACGTTCTATTTCAAGTGCCTTATCACCCTGTAATTCTGTTTGCGATTGCCCGAAGTTTAGTTTCAGGTAACCAATTAAATTGTTGTTCAGTATAGCAAAGTAAAATTCAGCACCCGTGTCATTTAACTCGGCAGTCAACTTTTTCCTGGAAAAGCCCTCTTCCAGGTACCTTTTCATATTTTCTTCTGTGTTCCCCACTGAAAATGTTTCGTAAAAAGTCTCCCGGCCAATTTGTAGTAATTGCTCAATGTCATCGACTGTTACTCTTGTTATCCCGATATTTTCCATGTCTGCCTGGAGTGTATTTACAAGATTACTATTAGCATGTCTAATGAAGTTTCCCCAGTAAGTTATGTAAAATAATTAGTCGCATTCGCCAGGTAATTTTTCCAGGATTGGTGAGAATGGTTTTTATTTGTTGACGTAGTGTGTCATCGGGTTGCCCCGGCAGCTTTATTTGGAGTGGTTTTTAAAAAATATCGAAAACTCCGGTGTCATGAAGCCCCGCAAACTATCGTAAATAGTCCAGCCCCTGTACCTGCCCACACATGCACTTTTATTGCAACACACTTAAAATCGCATTGCTTCCCACCGTTATTGTTGCTTCGGGTAATACAGTTAGCGTTCTGCAGGAGGCCGTTGCGGCAGCCGGGATAACGGCAGGAAAAGGATAACCTTTCCCAATAGTTACATCATCGGCAGCCTGTGGTACTTTGCCACCGGACCAATTGGAAGCAGTGAACCAGTTATCACTGGTAATACCGATCCAGGTAAACCCCGGATCATCCACCACCAGGAAATTGGCCATCATCCCCATATCCTCATGCTCCAGGTTATGGCAATGCATTAAATATTCCCCGGCATATTCATCAAATTTGATGAGTATAGTTACAGTTTCATTATTATCTACCAGCACCACATCTTTCCAACCCGTTTCCCATGCAAAAACCTGTCCCCTGCCGCCTGTGCGGGCAATTACCTGGAAAGAGGCACCATGAACGTGGGCCATATGCGGCCCGTTTCCATTGGAAATAAATATCCACTTTTCCACGTGGTTAAAACGGGATGTCCAGTCAATTCTTTCCATGTTATACTGCAACCCGTTTATCCTGCTCATACCATCAAAGCTGAATGTGCGGGTTGTATCCGGGTTGGCTAAAGGCACTACGACAGACACAGGCGAAAGGCTGCCGCTGTAAGGGACCACGGACGGGCTGCTTACCCTGAACTGCAACAGTTCCCAGCCCTCAGTGGCATCCTGTAAGCCTATACTGGTTCCATTGGCCACTGACCGGAAGTCGATGAGGATATCCAGTCTTTCGCCGCTGCTCACGGTAATTTGTGACTGCGCGGAAGATACCGGAAGTAATCCCCCATCATTGCCGATTAACCGGAGCGGAAGGCCACCTGTAAGCATAAGATTAAATACCCTTGCATTTGTGCCGCAAAGAATCCTGAAACGGTATACCGCCCGCTGCACATCCAGGTATGGCCTTATCGTTCCATTCACTAATGCGGTATTGCCAAACATACCGCCCCCGGTGGCAGAATACCGCAAATTGCCGCTGTTATCAAAAGTAGCATCCCTGAGTACTAAAGGAATCTCAAAATTGCCGGACGGCAGCCCCAGCGCTGCCTCTTCCGCATCATTGATGATAAATGCCCCGGCAAGCCCGTTATACACCTGCCTGCCGGTGAGCATATCCGGGTGAGGATGGTACCAGTTAAGTGCAGCCCGGTTTTTTATGCGGTAGTTGTACTGGTAGGAGCTACCCCCGGGTACAGCATATTTTGGATGGCCATCATTTTGTGTATTCACCAGCATTCCATGCCAGTGAATAATACTTTCCTCGGGTAGATCATTCTGAAACAAAACAGACACAGAATCGCCGCTGTTGGCCTTGATAGACGGGCCGGGTAAACTGTTGTTATAGGTCCAGGACGTGGTGATATTGGCGCCCCCAAGGTTGCTGGTTCCGGGTGCCGCCGTAATGGTGAGTGCTGTGGGAGCAACCACCGGCGGGATATACAACGGAAAATGCACAGTATCGCCGGGGGCAATCGCTGCAACGGGCTGTTGGGCATACAACCATCCCGGCAATAAAAGGACAACAGGAAAAAGGAATTTTTTCATGCATTTTTTTTTGCAAAATAACCATGCTGCCGGGCCATTTCCCTGATCAGTGTCATAGGCCGGAATGATCTTAAGCTTAGTCGTATGCCCCTGCCGATTGTAGTTTTAAAGTAGATTGGAGTTGTATGCGCTTTTGTAATTGCTTAAGCTCACTAATAAGTTACATTGGCTTAAGGACGATGTAAGTCAAGGGGTAAACAATAAAAGGAAAACAGAAGCCTGTATAAGGTCGTTGGATTAGTGGCAAAGTTCATCAAGCCTTCTTATTTGCCACAATTTTGTGGCAAATTTCATGTGGCTTTTCAAATGCCACAAAATTTTTGCCACAAAAATAAACAAGCCAGGATATCGAAACCATGTGGTTAGAATACCGGTAGCTGATCATCCCTTGCCCCGGCAGAAAGAAATAAATGATTTGAATTGCCGCAGGAAAACAAACCATATTTAAAAAACATAAAACCAAACAAAATGGGAACAACAATGAAAGGCCTTGTGTATGGCGGGCCGGGAAAAATTGAACTAAAAGACATTGCAAAGCCAGGTATTGAGAAACCGACTGATGCCTTAATAAAAATATTAAAGACAACTATCTGCGGAACAGACCTCGGCATCCTGCATGGTAAAACGCCTTCCTGCAAACCCGGGACCACACTGGGACACGAGGGTGTGGGTGTAGTAGAAGAAATTGGTGAAGCAGTCAGAAGTTTTAAAAAAGGGGATCAAGTGATCATTTCCTGTATCACTTCTGATGGAACCTGTGAGTATTGTAAAAAACAAATGTACTCCCATTGTGAAGACGGCGGCTGGATCTTAGGACATTTGATCAATGGCACCCAGGCAGAATATGTTCGTATACCCCATGCAGATAACAGCCTTCACCATATACCTGCCGGATCTGATGAGGAAGCGCTGGTGATGCTGAGTGATATTTTGCCTACCGGCCACGAGATTGGCGTGCAAAACGGCGCTGTAAAACCCGGGGATACGATTGCCATTGTAGGTGCTGGGCCCATAGGTATGTCCGTGTTACTCACATCCCTGTTTTATTCCCCTGCAAAGATCTATATGATAGACCTGGATGATAACCGGCTGGAGGTAGCTAAAAAATTCGGCGCCACGGTGATCATCAATTCAGGAAAAGAAGATGCCGTAAAAAAGATCATGGCCGAGACCAAAGACGGTGTAGATGTAGCCATTGAAGCAGTAGGTATGCCGGCAACGTTTGACGTGTGCCAGCAGATCATCCGCCCTGGTGGGCACATCGCCAATGTAGGCGTGCACGGTAAAAGCGTGGACCTGCAGATTCAAAATCTATGGATCCAGAATATCACCCTGACCACCGGGCTGGTGAACACCAATACCACCCCTATGCTGTTAAAAACAGTTACATCAGGAAAATTAGACCCCACTCAATTAATTACCCATCACTTTAAATTAGCGGACATACAACAAGCTTACGAGGTGTTTGGTAATGCATCCAAGGAAAAAGCTATGAAAGTAATTATAGAACCATAGAAATAATTCGTGTGTTGTGTACCAATTGTAGCCAGTTCTTCGTGCCGCGAGACCAGATACGTTTTTAAATAATTTGTGCTCCAATTTTTGTCAATTGTTTCATCCGGCTTCGCGGCTTGCACTGCAGTGAGGATATCTCCTAATTGACTGCATTCCTGAGAAGCATCGGGGTTGCGCCGGCATGGAGATCAATGTGATTAACGGGCGACAACCCGCTGGGTACCGATTGATGTCACATTATACTGCGCTGCAACGTTAATATTATAAGCTGTTTTTACTGCCTGCCAAATGTTGCAGCCATTCTTCCACCCGGTCAACAACGAATTTTTCTGTCACGTTTTGTTTGGTAGTAATGGCTTGCCCGTTATTCACCAGGCCTAATGTTTTATACCTGTCGTTTCTATCTATGTCCGGCAAACTGATGGAAAGTTGATGGTTCTGAATATTTAGTTTGTGTGATTTAAAAATCAATCGTTTGTTGGTCAGGAATAATTTGCCACCAACTGCTTCTACACCTTTGAAATGGTTTGCAGCTGTTTGAAATAAAATTTCTTCGCCCGGGCCTGTGTCAACCCGGGTTGTTTTCTGTACAAATTTTGATTTACTAAAAAGTCCCATAAGCCAACCAAATAAAGATCCTGCCACAGCACCTCCTATAATTCCCAAGACAACGGATTTCAATATTTCTTTTGAAGTAAAATTTTCATTTGTCAACACATCCTGCAGAATAAAAAAAATAGCCATTACAATTCCAAAACCCAGGCCTGCCTTAAATATCTTTTTCATTTTCGTTTTCAATTTTGTTCCGATGTCACATTAATTTGACCGGTAAATTTTGTCGCAGGTTATTGGTAGCAACTTAAATAAAATATTTTACCAGGTAGCCAACAGACATTTTACCACATTCACTATCGAACTCAGTTCAGCTATGATTTAAAAAAGAAAAAAGGGGGCTGGCACCCCTATCTCGCTGGATAACAAATTGATCTTTTGAGTATACAAAAAAAGCATAGAAAACAATAAGATCACAACTTATCAAAATGCTATCGCTTTTTATTAAGTAGTTCCTCAGCATACTTAATCCAATCCTGGCCTTTTGATACCTTATACATAGGTTCGACGCCGACAAATTCGTATTGGGATTTTTCAAAATACCGGGTAGTGGTACTCCTGATGGTAAATTGCTCACATGGTGTTTGCGCGGTCATAACATTGCCATAGCCCATATATCCCCCGGAGTTTTCACCGATTGTGATGACCTTGTCGCTTTGCTTATAATAAACGATCAATCCTTCGCCTGAACTTGCTGTTCCCCTGTCATAAAGCAGCGCTATCTTTTTGGGGAAAACCGTCGCACTGTCCAGTGCCCAGGTGTTAGTTGATTCCTCCGTTTGGGGAATAAAGCTAAATGGCTTTGCCGCTTTCATCCGTTCTATCAATCTCGTATTGTTTCCTGGTGCGGCTTCTTCATAACGTTTTATATTTTCCGGGGAAACCCAAACCAACGCGGAATCTAATTTAAGAGGTTTGGTATAAGCATATGCCAAGAGGTTGAAATAAGACCGCTCTGAACCACCCCCGTTATTCCTTATATCAACGACCAGGTATGGCTTGTTCCTGATCTCCTTATCCACCTGGCGGTAGAAGGAGTCCAGTTCATTCGTCAGCCTTGCA
>JAKFCK010000167.1:0-4608 GCA_036676685.1 Chitinophagaceae bacterium
CGGCCGAGACGAACCCGCTGTTCGGGCTCACAGCCACGTTGATAGAAAATATGATCACAAAAAGGCAGACGGTAAACCCGATATCAACATACCGGAGAATGTCGCTCACATAACTGCGCACCAGCTGCGGGGAAGGTTTGAAAAAATTATAGAGTAACAACAGTATGGCTATGCAACCGAAGATATTCCAACCCAGGAACAGGTTAGGGTAATCGAACTCTATAAGAAAATAGGTGGACAGTGACGCCAGGAAGATCATTGACCCCCAAAGCAGCCATCCATGGCCATTGTCGGTGAAATTAGTTTTCGCATTCCGGATCATCTGTTGAATGATCTCAAAACTTTTCTCTCCTGAAAGTTCCTGTTCGTTTGACATAAATCACTATTTAAAACTGCAAATGCATTTAAAATTGAGGGGCGATACGGTTTTCTTTTAAATATTTTCTCCGCAGGTACAAACCTGGTATTATCCAGGCAAATAACACTGCCATCGCAATTAACAGAATATGAAATTCAGCGGGGATAAAAATTGTTGATAAGGAAAGCACCCAGCAACCGATCCCTCCAAGAAATAACGGGCGCACTTTTAAAATAGCCCCAGACAAAAAAGTGGGGATAGCATAGGCCACGAGTATAGCCGGGTTCACCAGGTGATAGGCTTTATTGTACAACACGATAAATACTAATAATAGCAGGCAAATAATGAAGCAGAGCCATACGTAGCCTAATATTTCGCTCGTGTAGGTTTTTACCTTTTCCCTTTTTTTCTTTCGGGCAAGAAAGAAGGCCTGGTAGATCAACACCAGCCAGGTGAGATACCACACGTAATAGATATCTGCATAGTCATAGAAATACACAGCTATAAATTGGATCACACTGCATATAAAAATAACTATTCCCCAGACCAGGTAAAGCGTTCCCGATTCACTAAACCTGTTTTTAGCCTTATTGATCATTGACTCAATAAGGTGCAGGCTCGATTGTTCGTTGAATGGTTGTTCCATATTGTGGTTCAGGTTATTTACACTCATCGAGGAGCGCCTCGGTTCTTTGTTTACCCCAGTTTGGATGCAGGTCACTGGCAGGCTTAAAAGTACTGAATTTTTCCTTTGCCGTTTTCAGGTGTTCCATTGCTGCAGCGCAACCGCCGCCATATTGCTCCGGCGTATTTTTCAGGTTCTCTCCTTTAAACCAATACGGGCGTGGATTTGTTGGGTCCTCAGCTTTTGCTTTTTCCAGGTGGTTCTCGATGATGGGGCTGTATTGCATAAATCGTTGCATGGGATTCACGATCATGCGCTGTGTGGCGATCATTGCCTTCAGTGTGCTGATCTCGGAATTGGCGGGCGAAAGAGCATCAGCTTTATTGACAAGTGCTTCTGCCCTATCTGCCACCTGGTCGAGTTGTGAAGGGTCATTTTTTACGAACCCGTAATTCACCTGGCAGAGTGCAGCGTAATAATACGGCAGCCATTGATTTTTTTCCGCTGTAGCAATTCGTTCAAACTTGTTGGCCACGGCTAAAAGGTCTGCAGGATTAGCAAAACTTGTATCGATCGCCGAGATCGTGGCACCCATCGCTGCTGTGTATTTTTCGCCCGGCGATTGCGCCATACTTACCTGGAAACATATAATAAAAGCCAGGCCAATCAATAGTTTTTTCATGATTTGATGTTTTAAAATTTCTGGTTAAGAAGGATTATTTTTTTTGTTTAGTTTTTCATACTCGCGCTCCACGGAATTAGCCCGGGGGAAAATATAAGCCCCTGCAAAATGAAATGCGAGCCCGATTCCCCAACCTAATGTGGACCATATTGGCCAGGGATAGCCTGTGCCATAGTCCCTATCATTGAAAAACCACAGGCCCCACAAAAAGCCGTTTACGATCAGGTAAGTAAGGGCGTGTGTTTTAAAGCTCGCCCTTCTTTGCGCTATCTCCCAGAGAGCGGGATCTTTTCCTTCAGGAGTTGGTTGATGTGACATGATGATTGGTTTTAGTATTGATGATTTGCTTGTTGTTGAATTAAATAAATAAAAATCTAAAGGTTAAGATTGATTGCATCATCCGTTCTGTCCACCCCAAAATTGAAGAAGCCCCCGAGGTAGATAAATCTTTTTGCCGTAGGACCAATCGCTTCTTTATTGCCGGTAATGGCACCATAATTATAGTTGAACACCTGTTTTTGCCCCAGCACATTGCTTACGCTAAGCACCCAGACCACAAATACTTTTGTATCCTTTTTGCCCAGGTTAGGCAGGTAGTTTACGCTAAATCCAAGGTTATTATAATTGATCGTTCTTCCAGCATCGGCAACCACATATTTTCCCTGGCCATTATCGTATTTCAGGTTATAAAATGGACGGCCCGTTGCGAAGTTGTAACTCGCATTAAAACCGGTTTTCCAGGGCATCACGAATTTTTTAATCACCAGTGATGCGGTATGCCTGGCCACAAAATTGGGTTCCATGGATGAGGGAAAATTCAGGTAGCTCCTTTTAGTATCCAGGAAAGAATAAGAGACCCAGTAATCCATACTCTTGATTGTCTTTTTATCTCTCCAGAAAAACTCCACGCCTTTTGCATATCCATTACCAGCATTGCTTGTGGCCACTTCCCGGCCGAAACCATCAATACCGGTCTTAAAAAGATGGTCATAATTTTTATAAAAGACTTCTGTGCGGAAAGTCCGGGCAGTGGAAATACGCTGGTACTGCAATATGTAATGGGTTGCTTTTGCAAATCCGATCCCCTCTACAGCCGGGCGGTATTTGCTTTCAGGGTTCTGGTAAAAGATGCCGTAGGCAAATGAAAGCTGGCTTTTTTTCTTTAGTTTATAGGCAAGGGATACTCTGGGTGCCAGGTTCCATTGATCCAGCGATTGAGCATGCTCCAGCCTGCTGCCGATCTTGAGTGCCATATCTTTTGATAAATAGAGGTCGGTTTCTGCAAAAGCTGCCGCAAGTTTGTCTGTTAATTCAGTATTGTACCGGTTACCATCATATAAAGTGTAGGTAGATTTTTCATCACTGTGAAAATAATCAGAACCGAATCTCAGGATATTTAACCCTGCCAGCCGTTTTTCCAGTACAACCCTAGCTTGTGCATAGTAACTCCTGGCCTCTACCTCAAAATTTTTGAAAGCATAACCGGCCGGGTTTGTGATTACCTGTTTGTCGTTGTCTGCATTCTGTAATTCATTTGATATGTCATCTTTATTGGTACTGAAACTAAACCCCGTAAATATTTTCCAGCCCTTCCCGATATTTTCTTTCCAGTTTATATTTTGGTAGGTGTTGAAATTTCCGAGGCTGAAGGCATTTTTCAGGGTATTTGAATCGATATCTGGTGATTTGAACCCGACATCTCCGTGGCTCCAATACCCGTAATATTTGATCAGCCCCCCGGATTTGGTCCTGATCCTGAAATTGGCATCCCCTTCATGGAAGACGGGGTCTTTTGGATACTCCTGCTTTTGTTTATTGATGGCAAAGGCCAGCGCAAGGTGCGTAAAGTTGTAACTAAGCCCCCAGGAGGACTGCCTGTTTTTGGCCAGTTTTTGTATCCCACCCCCCAGGCCGATCACCCCCACCGAAAGGCTGGCCTCCGTTCTTTCGGGCAGATCATTTGATTCAAGGATAAGAGCTGAGGACAAAGCCTGCCCATATAGTGCAGAGTATCCGCCAGAACTAAAAACCGTCCCTTTAAACAAAAATGGATTAAACCTGCCTCTCGATGCCATCCCGGGCAGACTGCTAAAGAAGAAGTTATTAACCAGGTTGCCATCTATGTAAATTTTACTTTCCGTTGCAGTCCCGCCTCTTACAAACAAACCTCCTGTTTCCCCTACCTGCTGGGAACCCGGGAGAGTTTTGAGTGCCCCGGTGATGTCCCCTTCAGCACTAGCGGTTGTCACAATATCCAGGGAGCTAAGTACGGTTCCCTTCTTTTTATCACTCGCCTCAAAAGCCCCCGCGGTGAGTATAACGGCATTTAACTCAGTTATCAGTTCTTTTACCTGGATATTCAACACAATATCTTTGCCTTCAATTAATATATTATTTATATATGAGGTGTATCCCGTGATGGTAGCCTCCAAAACCCTGGTGCCCGCTTCTGTCGTAGTAAAAGAGAAATTCCCAAGTGAATCCGTAGTGGTGCCGTCATAGGTATCTTTAAGCGAAATACTGGCTCCCGGGATGGGTTTGTTCCTCGTATCAGAAAGTTTTCCGCTGATGGTCACCTGGCTATATCCCGCTGCCGAAACAAAAAACAACAGTAAAACAACCACTTTTCTCATATCAATTATTTTGAATACAAACGTAAAGTAGTTTATTTTATAAACCAAATTATTTTTAAATTAATTTATAGTTTTTATTCCTGCTGCGCATACGAAACTCTCGATCTGAATTACCATATCTATTTGATTTTCAAATATATAACTATACTTTAAAAACGGTATACCAATGGCTACTCCCTATAAAAACTTATTAACATCATTAAAAAATAATTTTTTATTGTGGCGTAAATTTCTAATTTAGCAATAGAATTTAATGGGTTAGTAAGTACAAAGGGCCGACAGAAATGTTCGGCCCTTTTACTTTGATGCC
>JAKFCK010000168.1:0-1511 GCA_036676685.1 Chitinophagaceae bacterium
TCTTCATTTGTGTTTAATACTGCTTCTCTATTGAAAAATTACGAACAGTATCCGTACTAATACCTAACCTTATGAACAAAACTGTACCCCTTACCCTTTTAGTGCTGCTATTTGCCGCCCTTGCTAATGCCCAAATTGTTACTCCTATAATCAGGGCTAATTTTGGAGTCGATGCAGACCTTAGGTCCAATTTTTTTAATGGCTCCGAAATTTCCGGAAACGATGACTGGTTCAACGATGGTACGCCTGGTTCAGGTGTTTTTGTCATTGACACCACCGGAGCAGCTGCAATAAAGAGTCAGTATCTCATCGACACTACCTACCGAAGAAACTCTCTCTACCGTGGTATGAATTACCCGATGTATTCAACGGTAAATGGAAAATTGTTTTATGATGCTCTTTATGTCAGGGATCATTCTAAAATTGATTCAACGGCTTTTGTCAGCAGTAATAAAAATGGTGAGAGCCCTGCAATCTGGGATGGCGGTACTACACCTGTACCTAGCAAAAACGACATTAATGATGTAATGATACATGTGCGCAGGGATGGCCCGGCTTTAACTGATTCATTGTGGTTTTTTGCCGGCCTGTCTTTGCACGGAAATACCGGCAACCGTTATTTTGATTTTGAATTGTACCAGAGTGATATTTATTATAGCAGAACGGATAATAAATTTCATAATTATGGGGACGAGGCCGGCCATACTGCATGGCGGTTTGATGCGATGGGTAATGTAACAAAACCCGGTGATATCATCTTCACTGCTGAATTTGGTTCTTCATCGCTTACATCGCTGGAAGCCCGGATATGGATTGACAAGACTTCATTGTTGTTGACACCTTTACCTACCCAATTTACATGGGGTGGTGCTTTTGATGGTGATGGATCATCCGCACAATACGGTTATGCCAGCATAGTGCCTAAGACGGGTGGTACCTTTTACGGTGGCAACCAGTGTTCCGATAACACCTGGGCCGGACCTTTTGGTTTTATTGATGTGGCAAACGTGTTGCATACCAATTATAGCAGCCGTGATTATATGGAAATTGCGGTAAACATGACCAAGATCGGTTTAGACCCCTATAGTATTCTGGGCAGCAGTGGTTGTAATCTTTCGTTCAAAAGAGTTTTAGCTAAAACAAGAAGCTCCACATCATTTACATCATCTCTGCAAGATTTTATAGGGCCTTATCCTATTGCAAGACCTGCCCTTATAGCTAAGGCAGACATATCGATGTTTTGCGGGGCGGGTCCAGGCAACAGCCAACTATCAGTATCTAATCCTCTTTCCACGTCTTCTTATGCGTGGACAACGATAGACGGCCATATTGTTACATCGCCTGCTACCGGTGCTTCTGTTACCGCGGATCAACCGGGTAGCTATATTGTAACACAAACCCTAATGGATGGATGTACACCCTATTCAACAGATACAATAACACTAATAAAAGATGCGGACAGGTGTATAATACTCGCAGCAGAAGACATCCGTTTTTCCGGTAAAAATAAC
>JAKFCK010000169.1:0-2178 GCA_036676685.1 Chitinophagaceae bacterium
ACTGTTTGTTTATTTTATCCATGATGTACCCGCTGATCCATCCAACGTAGGCATAACGCGGGTAAATAAATTTTTTGTCGGGGTTGATACTGTTCACCTGCTGAATCAATTCATCCAGCCAGATCACCCCGGCCAACAAGGCTTTCTGGTCGAATGTTTTCAGCACCCGGTTAATATTCTTAAGCGATTCGCGGGCATCCGCAGCATTGGACACCAGTGACACATCCGGCTGTGTGACTTTATCATAACTGGAGAATACCAGTTGACGGAAAGCTGTGATATCCTGGTGAGTGATCTCCATGTAGTTTTCCCTGATCTTATCCGGGTGTATAAAGGAGGCGATAGCCCACACTATGCCACCGGATAAATACACGACATCTTTTGACTTAAAATCCTGTTTATTGGCAAACTCATAAACCATTACACGCCCCAGGCTATCGGTAAATAATTTTTCCGCCTTATGCAAATATTCTTTTATGTCTGCGGGTGTTTTTGATTCTATCAGGCGTTGAAAAGATTTAGTCCCCAGGGGAAAAGTCAGCGGTACAAAAACTTTGCTGTTGTTGAAATAGCCGCCCTTGGTATTGCCACTGCCAACATCGAGCTGGTTGGCACTGAGCCTGTTTTTGGCCGGTACGATACCCAGGAAACTCAGTTCGGCCTCCTGTTCTGCGGTGATGTAACTGATCCGTATTTTTGGGTCAAGGTTAGTGGGCCTAACAACCGTCGCAAAAAAATCTACTTTTTTATATTTGTCCAGTTCCTGTTTCAGCCCGCTGCTGATCACTATATGGGTGCGGGAAGGCGGAACCTGGAACCTTTTTTTAATGATGTCATAAAAAATAGTAACGGCATCGAATGTCTCCTTTTCACTTTGGTAAGAAAGAGAAGCAGCGTCGGTATTAATAGACGTATCCAACACCAGGCTGTAGTCGTAATCCCTGGTCCTGCTCAGTTTCACTTCAATCACACTTAGTTTGATACCCTTGGCGCCAATTTCCACACCAGCGTAAAGATCCCCGATACCCTGCACAGATTTTAATAAACTTTCCACTACATTAGCGATCACGGTGAGGCCCTGGGCACGATACAGTTTGATGGCCTGCTGGTAAGAGCTGATGGCAAGGCGTGGCTGGTCTGATTTGGAATATAAATTTCCCAGTCCTTCATGGGCGAGGGCCTGGTTGTATATATCGTTGGAAACCTTCGCGGACTGCAACCCTTTTTTAAAATATTCTTCCGCGGCATCAAGCTGCTGCGCCTCCAATAAGGAAGTTGCGGTTTTTAAAGTGCGGGAGGTCGACTGGGCTTTTGTTGGCGCCTGGGCCTGGGCAAAACTGAAGGAAAATAACAAAACGACAGACAGTAGCTTTTTAAATAACATTTGTAAGATTTGTTTTTAATAATAACATAAAGCCCGGGGACCGGGGCTATGGCGAATTTTTTCCTGGGGAGTTTCAACGGGTGTGACGGGAACAAAAGTATAAGATTCCTTCACTGTTTATGCATGTATAGGGAAGCAATTGTGAACAGATTTTCAACAATTTGAAAAGCCCGTAAAAAACACAGAGATATTAAAATAATTCCCCCTGCATGTTTTCCGTGCGCACATTAATGATTACTTTGAAAAATTTTTAGCACCGCCATCGCCTTTTTTAAATTGAATTCTCACCATAAACCAAGCGCATGAAACTTATTTTATCAGCCCTGCTGGTCTTATCATTTTGCTCAACTGGTCATTCGCAAAATTTACTGATCACAAACGTTACGGTCATAGACACCAAAACAGGCCAGTCACTTCCGGCAAGAAACGTCTTACTGCAGGATGGGCTGATCCGGTCTGTGACAAAATCTGCGGGAACGCCAAACTCTGCAGCTATCGTCGTGGATGGCAGCGGAAAATACCTTATACCCGGCATGGCTGATGGCCATATTCATTTTTTTCAATCAGGCAGTTTGTATGCAAGGCCGGATGCCGTTGACCTGCGCAAAAAAGTTCCTTATGAAAATGAAATAACTTTCACCCGCAATAACGTTACAGATTACCTGCAGCGCTACCTCCGCCTGGGCATCACCAGCGTGGTAGATGTTGGTGGCCCATTTGCAAATTTTGCGATCCGGGATTCTACCAGTAAAACGATCACCGGCCCGAACGTGCTCGTGACAGGCCCACTTTTT
>JAKFCK010000170.1:0-3743 GCA_036676685.1 Chitinophagaceae bacterium
CTATAATAAATATAAAGACCGCGATGATGTATTGTTTATGATCATCAACAGCGGGTCAAACAACACGCTGCAGGATGCCCGCAACTGGTTTGGGAATAAGCGTTACAGCTTCCCCGTGTTTTATAATACTGACAGGACCATTGGCGAAAAACTGGGCTTCAATGTAATTCCCGCAACGTATATTATTGATAAAAAAGGCAACATCCGGTTCAAGACCATTGGTTTTGAGGGGCCGGTGGTGCAAAGAAAAATTGAAGTCGGGATCGATATGTTGTTGAATGATTAGTTTGTGTGTTGGTCATTGGTCATTGGGTCATTGGGTCATTGGGTCATTGGGTCATTGGGTCATTGGGTCATTGGGTCATTGGGTCATTGGGTCATTGGGTCAATGGGTCAATAGGTCAATAGGTCAATAGGTCAATGGGCAATAGGCAATGGGTGGCCTTTTGGGCCTTTGGTCTGTCGATCTACAATCCGCCAGCATTCGGAAGGCACATCTATAATTTACTACCGGCCATGGACAATGGACTATTGAATAGAACCTTATTATTCGTAAATTTGCTATGTGAAGGAACAGCAAAATAAAGGGCTCGATTTTATTATAGAAAAGCTCACAAATTCTCAGCACTAATGTGGGAATATTTTCCCAAATGAAAAATAAACTTAAAGAACTGGATGTAGATTTCATTGGTGAACAACAGCAACCTATTACTAAAGCAGAAGAATTGGCAATTAGTGCTTTCATACGAGCATCAAAAGAAAAAGGGCGGTTACAATGTATCCTCAAATCAAAAACAAAGACATCCCAAAAATCTTCTCACCCTGCCTGACCAGGCACGAATCGCTAACGGTTTATTTAAGTAAGGCAACGGCAGAACATCCAACAATTTAGAAATCCCGGTATTAATTCGGGTAAAACAGGTAAAGTTCTGTTGCTTTTAATTCATCAGCATATTTTCTATTGACAGCAGTTGGGGACACGAAATGCTTAGGTCCATGCTGCACAAAAACCTGATAGTAATAAGCTTTGATGACGCTGGTCTATGAACACAAGTACATTAGTTTTTTTTAGTATCACCATATTACAAAGGGCCATGAACTCTCTACCATCTACCTTCTCAAGCCCTTGAAGGACTTCTAAAGACCAATAAAAATAAGGACGAACCAATTATTACAACCGACCATTGACCATTGACCATGGACCCTCTCACCTGGTAACCACAAACCCTCCGCTCCCGGCCTTTTTACCCTTACCATCGGATACATGGATAAAATAATTCCCACTACTCCAGGTTGGGGGAATCTCCAGTGATTCGAAAATTTTGCCGGTGGTACTGTTCACCTGTTTTTGCAGCAACAGTTGGCCATTGGCATCCAGCACCTGCAGGTTGTACATCCCGTTTTTTAATTTAAGTGTTATGTTGGCAACACTTCCTTTTTGCACGGGGTTGGGGTAAATATTTATCGAACATTGGGCAGGCGACAGGAAATTTTTGATCGTGTCGGTAATCGAATAACTCCGGGTGCGCGTCATCCCTCCCATCATAATAATTCCGCCTTTCATCGTACCGGCACTGCCACTTAGAATCACTTCGTCCAATTGGAGGCTCACGCTTTTTAATACGATTGTTTGTTCCCGCTTATTAAGCACAGGGACCGTTTGGGTTTCATAACCGACGGCGGAGACCCTCAGGTTGTCTTTGCCCGGAACTAGCATTACCTTAAAATTGCCTTCATCATCCGCCAGCAGGCCACGGGTGCCCGGCAGTATGGATACGGATGCTCCCGGGATGGTTTCCCCGGTTTCATTGGTTACGGTAGCTTTCACCATGATTTTGGCGGGAGCGGGTACCGGTTTTGAGATAGTGAGTTTTGCCGGGGTTTGTCCGTAGGCTACTTCGCCCGGCATAATGGAAGTGGGAAAAAGGGTATCCCCCCGGTTTTGCAGGGGTGTGCTTTCAAAGCCGGGCTGGGTGAGGGTTTGTTTTACAGTGCCGCCGGGTGATTTTGCCGCACCGGCTTTGGTGAAAAATAGAAAGAAAGCGATGATGTAATTCCAGCGCCATAAAAATGTTTTGGTGGGCAGTGACTGGATGGCCCGGTCCAGCTGGTCGGGGTACATACGCCCGCAGACCTTTTCGTTTTTTACCCGCGAAAAATAATTCAATACTTCCGGATCACTCATCTGGCTGAAATCGATCACTGTTTTTGCGCAGCTGTTGCAGAAGCGGCCCTGGTGGCCGGGAGTCATGTTATCCCAGTTCTCCTGGCAGGGATCGGGAATGGAGAGTTTAATTTTTTGCATAAGCGGAGTTTAGGGGGAGGATGCAGGGTAGGTTCAAATTGCATAAAGGGAGATTGCGCGGATTACATACACGAGCACGAATTATACGAATTACTGTTGCACGGGAGCAAGTACTTATTGTTGCACGGATTCTAATAACGGGAATATCCGGATTGGATGAATTACTGTTACACGGAGGTTAGGTGCTATTGTTGCACGAAGATCAGCAATTGGGCGCTTCAGGTCAGAGGCATATGGATGAAAGAGGATTGGGGCGGCCGCAGCTATATGAATTGTCTGTCACTTTGAGTAGTTTCACCCCAACGAACCAAATTCGCGCAATCCATATTCATGTAATCCATATCCGTATAATACTGGCACCATTTTGAATACGTAACGTAAATACGAAAACCATATTTTTTAACGCTAATAAAATTACCATGCCAAACGATAAAGACGAACCCGTAAAGCAGGCCGCTGCAGAACAAATGAATCCCGGCACAGAAAAAGATCCCGATGAGCTCGTGCACGAGCAGGCAGCAGTGACGCCCGAAACCATCACCGGCCAGGAAGACCCGGATGAACTGTCGCACCTGGTGCCACCTAAGCCCGAACCCGATCCGTTGCAGGAAATAGATCCTGACGATATCATTCATCACTCCAGTGAGCCGGATGAGGATTTGGAGGTGGGGGGAGAGGGGTAGTGGTTTATTTTAAATGTTGAATTGAGAAATGTTGAATTGAGAAATGTTGAATTGAGAAATGTTGAATGTTGAATTTTAAATTTTGAATGGAGGACGTCCGTAATGGATTGAATAATCTTCAGCTGTTGAAACATTCGACATCAATGAAATTTCGAATATCGGATATCGAATGTATGAGGTCCCTAATGGATCGAATAAACCTCGGTTTATTAAACATTCCACATTCGATATTCCACATCCGACATTCAACATTAGACATCCGCCCGTCCATTCAACATTTAAAATTCAACATTTAAAATAACCCTCGTCCTGACAACAATCAGTCCTCCCCCTGCCGGCGCTCATTCCCCAGGGTCATGTAATAGATAAATTCGTATAAAACTTATCGACATGGAAAGACATGACCTGGTGCATGATTTCCCCGAATACCGGGAAAAAATACTGGCACTGCAAAAACAAAGCAACCGCTTTAGAAAAATGGCTGACGAATACCACGACACGGATCACCACATTTACCGCATCGAAGAAGGCACCCAACCTGCCACGGACCAGCACCTGAACGAACTACGCATGAAAAGGGTGCACCTGAAGGATGAGTTGTATAAGATGTTGCAGTGAGGGTCGATAGTCGATAGTCCATGGTCCATAGCAGTTTGTGAGGGAGGAAGCAACTTCCGTTTTATTTGATTTTTAATGGTCGATGTTCAATAGACGTTTGTTGGGGAGAAAGTGATTTCTCTTCATTTGATTTACTG
>JAKFCK010000171.1:0-6371 GCA_036676685.1 Chitinophagaceae bacterium
ACAAATATTTCTTTCAATGGTTTATTCGTTTCCAGCACTATCGGTCCCCGGCTGGGGTTGGGATAGATACTCACTTTTTCGGTATTGGTAAAAAGAGATAATGGCTCGCTGGTTTTAGATTTTGCCAAACAGTCTCCTGCATAACTCATTTGTTCGATGGTGCGTTGCAACAGGTCATTCAGCAATTCCACTTTAAATTCATCTGTCGTAGGTTTGATGTGCGGGTTGCCTATACCGCTATGATCGGTGAGAAAAAGGTAAGTACCATTAGTAGCCAGGGCCATCGAACGCATAATAAATTCGGTGGCTTTATCCGTGCCGCTGCAGGCAACCGGAACAATACGGATGCCCTGGGCGGCCGCATGCCGGATAATTTTACCCAGCTCCGTTTTAGCCTCATCATGTGGTGGTGCATCCATCAATAAAAAAATGATACGGGCTCTTGCATCCTTGCTCCAGGTTAGTTTTTGGGTTGCATCCGTTAACGCTTCTTTTAGTGCCTCGGGATAATCACCACCCCCGTCAGCATACTGGCGTTTAATGAAACCAAGGGTGTTGTTTATGCCTGCCGTCATTGGCTGCAGGTTTGTAACATAAGCATCTCCCTTGTCGCGGTAAAACACCGAACCTGTATGAAAATTAATAGAAGGATCTTTTGCCGCAACTTTTGTAAGGATATCTCCCAGTTCCTCTTTCAGGTATTCAATTTCATCCTGCATGCTTCCCGTGGCATCCACAACAAAAGCAATCTCTACCCTGTTTGAAACGCTGCAGGCCCTGGTGAGCGTAATCTTATTTATTCCCTGCGCAAAAGGTATCGCGGGAAAATGATTTGATTGCTGGTCTACTGCAACCACCAGTTCGTTGCTTTCATACTTTGAGCTCAATCCTTTCCACAGTTCTGCCTTACCGGTATTGTCCGAAACGCTGGTCCACAATGTGTCGCCGGACGCAGCATTGACCAGGTGCACCTTTACTCCCACTAATGCTTTATGGTTATGGTTTTGAAGTTGTACACTATAACGTTGTGTGGCATAAAGATCCCATTTGGTGGCGTGCGTTTTAAAATCTGATTCATTATAATCTTCCCACATTTTCCATTTTTTAAAATCATTTACTTCCCCGGCAGTTAATAATTTGCTGCGTTTATAGCCGTCAGAGCTTTTGCCGGTTTCTTTAGCCATCACCACGCTTTTTTTCCTGGTATGAATGGCTTTGTCCTCACGCGTTGCAGTTCCGCTTAATTTAAAAGAAGAGCCTGGAGAAGTTGCTGCACTGGTACCCCGAACCCTAACAGCAGCGGATTTAGAATAGGCTGAACTTTCGGAAGCCGTGTATTCCATTTTCCTTGCCGGGGCATAACCTACTACCACAACTTCATCCAGTTTGCTTTCAGCAGCTCTTAAAACAATCACGATGCGGGGTGAATCAATAGAAGCCAATTTCTCAACCAGTCGTTCGGATCTTTCATACCCGATGGCAGAGCAAACAAGGGTGAATGGCAACTGTTTCGCCGGAAGGCTGAATTCACCGGAAACATTCGTTTGCACTGCAATTCTGGTCCCCTTTATACTGATGCTGGCAAAAGCAACAGGATCGCCTTTTTCGTCGGTGACCTTTCCTTTCAGCACGGGTTCCTGCACTATAGCATTGGTAAAAGCAAAAAGAAAGAGGAGCCCGGCGAATAGCTGTTTGGAAAATCTCCATTTCAACGCCGGGTAAAATGTAGTAGAAGGAAACATAAGCAAAAGTTTAAAATGTGAGTGTGTTTTTACCGGATGCAGCCATTCGTGGGTTTACATAAAGAGACCCCAATATTTTTCCCCGGCAGTGATCCCGGCAATGTTATGCATGGTAGCCAAAAGCTATGACCGTGGTCAACATAAGCGCTGATAGTCATTATAAAGTACCCATCTGCCCTGTTGTATTTTGAGTAGGGGTAATAACTTTCTTACCTCCGAACACTTTATGAAAAATATATTGCTGCTTTTACTTCCCATGATCCTTATGACCTGCCAGGCCGCAACTGCACAGCAGCAGCAGTCCTATCAAAATACAAAGGAGCGTGAATCAGCCGCTGTTTCCGCGCCGCGGGTACCCGGTTACTACAACCTAAAGGATACCAACGACCTGAAGAATGAATATTTAAAAATTAGTCAGCGCCAGAAAAAAACCGGCTGGTTCCTTCTGGGCGGAGGAATTGTAACGGTGGTAGCAATCATAATCCAAAAAACCTATGATTTTTGGGATGACGAACGTTGATATCGCCAGTGAAAATAAAAGGCATCAAAGAATTAAAGTAATAAAACAATAACTTTTAAAACAAAAAATTCCTCCTGTACGTTGCAGGAGGAATTTTTTATTTATCGGATTGATCACGGCAGGTTTCCACAATGTGGATATGCCGTATATCAGATAAGGCTTCGTTTATCCCGAAAAACAAACGTCAATCCTGCACCGGGCTTTTTTCTTCTATGGCTTTCATGTCCCTGGTATTTTTCTGCACGGCTATTGCGGAAAAAAGACTCAGTACAAAAGACATGGCATAAAACCCTTTTTCACTTTTCTCAAGATCGGCATTCCACAATCCAACGGTTAGCAGCACGATTGATAAAATAGTACTGAACCAGGCAAGGCCATAATAAATATTAGTAACGGGGAAACCTTCCAGCTGATCCCTCACTGCCTTTTGCACCGATATGGCTGCAAAAAGTCCAAACATTAATACCGTGAAATAATAACCCTGTTCATTTAATTCCATGTCCGCATTCCAGAGCCCAATGATAAAGGCTGTAGTACCGGTCAGGAATGCAAACCATGATGCGGCAATAAATGCTGCCGAAGGTTTTAATAGTAGCGGAGCTGGTTGTTGTTGTTCCATATTGTTGGTTTAGGGAACAAACATATCGGAGACTATAAAAATTATTTTTGACTAATGTCAAAAAATGAAAATACGATTGTTAAAACTGGCTGCGGATGCGGCTTAAGGTTTCCTGGCTGATACCCAGGTACGACGCCACGCAACCCAGCGGCACTCTTTCCAGGATATGTGGGGTTTGACCTAGCAGGTTTTCATAACGTTCCCTGGCGGATTTGAATTGTGCATTCACAAACCGCTCTTCCAGCCGGATATAATATTTTTCATAGGCGATTCTCACGAGCCTTTCAATTTCATGATGCGCATTAAACAAATTTTCCAGCTGCTCTTTTGAGATGGACCAAAGAATGCTGCCTTCCAGTAGTTGGATATTTTCCACCGCCGGTTCGCCCGTGATAAAACTATGAAAGGAAGTAACAAAATCATTTTCAAAACCGAACCAGTGCGTGATCTCTTTCCCATCCAGGTTGTAATAGCCCCTGAGGGCACCGCTTTGCAGGAAATACAGCTGCCGGCATACCTTGCCTTCCCTGAGTAAATATTCTCCCTTGCCCAGGCTCGTCTCCCTGAAGCAGCCCTGCAATGCGTCATTGGCCTGGTTACTGAGCGAATAGTAATGAATTAAATGAGAAAGCAGGTGTTGCATGAATGAAGGGCTTATTTCCGTAGAATAAAGATAAGCAAGCACATACTATAAAGATGAATAAAGAATGTTCCAGGCTATAAAGGCTTAGCCTGCTTCAGTCTTGTAAGTGCAACAGTAATTTTTTCGCAATATTTTGATTTTGATTTATATGCAGTTTCAGGAGGTGCCGATCGATAAAATGCCAGCAAGTTTTGTTTAAGTGCCGCACCCAGGTGTTGAAAATCATTCTCAGCAAGCTTGAGTAAAAGGTGATCAAAATTTACATCCGCCATATCATATTCCCCGCGGGCAGTCTCTTTGCCGGTGTCATAGTCGATGTTCGCCAGCGCCAGGTTGCCGGAGTGCAACTTCCTGGTGGCTGCGGCCACCGCTGCCAGGCTGGTATCAAAACTTTGAATAAATATCTTTTCTGCTTCCGCACCGGGTGCCTTTAGCTTTAGCGATTTCAAAGGGCCCACCTTCGGGACTATGCGGATGAACCATCCGAATGTTGTGGCCAATACCCCGGGCTTTTTTTTCACTTTACCAAAGTCCTGGTAATAATTAGCTCTTTTCATTTTATACCGGAAACTTTTGCTTGTGGCTGTGGGTGACGTTTTACGAATATCATCTTTTTTCATCACCCATGCGGCGCGGGTGAGTGCAGGGAAAAGATTTTTCACTGACCACCTGAATGATTCAATAGACACCGACAAGCTCCGGAAAATAGAATTGATATCGATGCCATAGGTTTTAATAAACGCCCTTTCCAGCAAAGGCCGGGACACCTGGAAGCCGATGAAGTCATGGTAGGCTTTCGAAGCATAGTTTCCCCGGGCAAGCTGTAGTACATCAAAAGAAAATTCAAGCCTTTTGTGTGAAGTTTTATCTTCTGCAAACGTGACGACGTTCCCGTATTTTTTTTTCATTTCGGGGTATACGATTGGCACGCAACGATTGGTACCGATAAGGTGCCCATGTTTATCTGCCATGTAATGGCATAAAAAGCCAAGGGCAAATGCATATTCATTTATATCCTGTGCCTCCTGTAAAAGTGTATTGACAAAATCGCCGCTGCGCACATAATGAACAAGGTCTGTAAATAACTTGCTTCCCAGGGGAAAATAACCCATATCCGGTGCGATAGCCCCGCCATAGGCGTAAGCATGCGCACCTAACAACGCAGAATCGGAGGCGCCGGGATATTTAGCTTTCAGCAGGGGCAAAATCGACTTCTGCCAGCTGGCATCTACTATGGCCTCATGTGTTAATACCGAATAAGCCCTGGCAGGCAAACTGGCCAGCAGGAAAAACAGGGTCGATAATAAAAAAATATAAACCGATTTTACAGGCATCATAATATTTTTAAACGATAGCTACATGCAGGTATTGTGTATAAGGAGCGAATCATCCTGGTGTGGTAAAGCTTGCAAAGACTTAGCCAATAAGTTATTTCGGGGGCCCGGTCCTTGTAAAAAAGTTTATCATCGTATCTTCCCGGTAATGGCAGCAACAACAATTACTCCCACGCTTATTGAATTTCTTTTGTCAGATACTGTTGCAGCGGAGCGTGCCGTAAACAAAAACGGTGCAGAGGCGCTACACCGGAAAATATCACATTGCGGCCCTGGTACCGGTGGTGAAAAACGGGCAACTGCATAGTTACTCGATCGACCCCTCCACTTCTATGGGTTTGCAACCACTCTACGAACGGGCGGCTAACGTTACCGAATACGCGCATAGTTGCCTTTTAATAAAGGAACACTACTGGTATATTTTCCACGACAAAAAAATAACAAGTGACAACCGGCACCGCAGGGACAGTCAAAAAAGGAAATGCGATGATAGAGGGGCTTGCCAATGTAAACGGGCTAAGCGCAAAAGGAAAAGCTGCATTGACCTTTAATAAGGGGAGAACAAAAAATACCGCTTCGGCACTTGAAAAATTAGTCCGCCAGGCTCCTCCCCCAGGCCCAGGGACTTACCTTCCAAACGCATAATATTTGGCCAACGGGTGTTCCTTACCTTCCAGCATTTGGGGAATGATATCCATCGCCTGTACGGAAAAAGTAATTCCGTTACCACCAAATCCCAGTACAAAAAGAGCATTGTTGAATTCCGGTGAGCGGCCGATATAAGGCAAGCCGTCTTTGGTGGTACCAAATGTGCCACCCCAGTTGAAGTCGGGGATAAACCTGATACCAGGCAATATCCTTTCTAATTTTTTTACGAGCTTCACCGACTTACGTTCTTTTATTTTTTGTTGAAAAAAAGGACTGTTATTGGAAGAATCTTCGCCCCCAACCAGCAGGCGGTCATCGTCAGTAGTTCGTAAATAAGTGTACGGTTTATCGGTATCCCATACAAGGCTGTTCTTTAAATTCTCATTTAAAATTATCCCGGTTTCGCTCACACAGGCATAGGTGTAAAAAAGTTTCGCGATGGGTTCTTTTAGCATATCCGTAGCTTCAAACCCGGTGCAAAAGATTACCTGGTCGCAGGTGACGGTATTGCCTCCTTTTATATTCAGTACAGGCCTCGGGCCATCAAAGTCAAATTTCTCGATCACGGTTTGATCGAAGACCTGCATTCCACGCCGGGCATTCATGTGTATCAGTTCATGCGCCAGTTTGTATGCATCTACACTGGCGCCGCTTTTAGAAACAATGGCCCCGAATGACCTGAGGCCATACTTCTCTTCCACTTCTTTTGCGGCGAGCCACTCCACGCCGAGCTGGTGTTTGTCCCGAAGCAGGAACTCCTGGTACAGCTGCTTGCCGGTACTTTTACTGTACGCCATATACACCGAAGATTTGGGCTGGAAGCCACAATCGACCTGGCGATCTGATACGAGTTTTCCGAGTTTAT
>JAKFCK010000172.1:0-7756 GCA_036676685.1 Chitinophagaceae bacterium
CAACGGCTGTTTAAGGAATATTTCGGCAATACCTTTTTCACTTATGCATTGGATGAATGGGTATTTGCTGACGCGTATGCACAGGAAAGTTTGCTCAAACATTTTGGCACGCACAGCCTGAAAGGTTTTGGCGTGGAAGGCCTTACAAACGGGATCATCGCCTCGGGGGCAATATTACATTACCTGAAAGATACCGAACATCCCAACCTGCAGCACATTACTTCATTGCAGAGGATCAACCAGGATGATCATTTATGGATGGACCGGTTTACGGTTCGGAACCTTGAACTCATCAGTGAAAATAACAGCCTGTATAAAACGATCAACAATACCGTATCCCCGATGGGCGCCCGCCTGCTGAAACGCTGGATGCTGATGCCACTGAATGAAATATTACGGATCAATGAACGGCTGGATACCGTAGAATTCCTTATCAAAGAAACAGAGACACGGAATAAAATTAACCAGCATATCAAACTGGCAGGTGACATAGAAAGGCTGGCAAGCAAAGTACCTTTAAAAAAAATAAATCCACGGGAGGTCCTGCAGGTGGCACGCGGGCTGCAGCAAACAGAAGCAATTAAAATGATCTGTACGGCATCCGGAAGCGAATACCTTAAAAGGCTGGGCGATTCTCTTAATCCCTGTTGTTACATTTTAGAAAAAATATTAAAAGAGATCCATGAAAACCCTCCCGCTGCTGTGAACAAAGGAGGCCTAATTGCCACTGGTATACACGCCGAATTAGATGAACTGAGGAATATTGCCAGCGGGGGAAAAAATTATTTGCTTGAACTCCAGCAAAAAGAAGCACTTGTTACCGGGATTTCTTCCTTGAAAATAAGTTTCAACAACGTATTTGGTTATTACCTTGAAGTAACAAATCTTCACAAAACAAAAGTGCCTGAAACATGGATACGCAAACAAACCCTGGCCAATGCAGAGCGTTATATTACCCCGGAATTAAAAGTTTACGAAGAAAAAATAGTTGGGGCAGAGGATAAGATATTACAGATCGAGCAACAGCTTTTCCAGGAACTGCTAAATGAATTGCAGGATTATATTGCTCCGATGCAGGTGAATGGCCACGTGATGGCAGTTTTGGACAACCTCTGTTGTTTTGCCAATAATGCACTCCAGTTTGGTTATAAAAAACCCTCGTTACATGAGGAATATAACCTCGAACTTAAAGATAGCCGTCACCCCGTGATCGAAAGAAACCTGCCAACCGGGGAAACCTATATCAGTAACGATATTATATTGGATGCTGATACGCAACAACTGATCATCCTGACCGGGCCCAATATGAGCGGAAAAAGTGCAATCCTGCGGCAGACGGCCCTGATCACCTTAATGGCTCATATGGGAAGTTTTGTGCCGGCTGCCTCAGCAAAAATCCCGCTAACTGATAAAATATTTACCCGCGTAGGCGCCTCAGACAACCTGAGTGGAGGGGAGAGTACTTTTATGGTGGAAATGAATGAGACTGCAAGCATTATCAATAATTTCACGGCACGTAGCCTGATCCTCTTGGATGAGATCGGTCGTGGTACATCCACCTACGACGGCATCTCGATTGCATGGAGTATTGCAGAATATATCCACCAGTCCCCACATAAACCCAAGACCTTATTTGCCACACACTATCATGAATTAAATGAACTGGAGAATAAATTTGACCGCATAAAAAATTATCATATCACCAATAAGGAAGTGGGTAACAAGGTCATTTTTCTAAGAAAACTGGCAGCCGGGGGCAGCACGCATAGTTTTGGTATTCACGTGGCACGTATGGCCGGCATGCCCCCTGCCCTGATCGAGCGGGCAAACGAAGTTCTGGCCCAGTTGGAAGAAAAACATGATATCGATGAGCCCGCTGAAAATGGTGGGGGCAAACAACACATCAGTAACAAAGTGAAGCAGCTGAATTTGCCCAAAATGCAGCTCAGTATTTTTGATGCGCATTCTGCAACCTTCGAAGAAATAAGATCGTTGCTGGAAGCGACCGATATTAACCGGCTTACGCCGGTGGAAGCCTTGCTGAAACTGCAGGAGATCAAAAACAAAATTCAATAGGCCGAATATATAAGCGGTATGCAGCGCAATGCCGGTAAAAAATATCTTTGTGTGATAGAAATGAGTACAACTAAATTCTTTTTCCTGTTTTTTATTTTAATGTTTTGTGGCGCTAAGTATTCGGCTGCCCAGGTCTGCACAGCTTTGGGGCAAAACCCTGAAACAGCTTTCCCCGTTTGCGGTACTTCCACCTTCAGCCAGACGTCGGTGCCCATTTGCGGGAACCGTACCGTGCCCTCTCAATGTACCGGCACGCTGTTCACTGATAAAAATCCTTTCTGGTATCGTTTTACCTGTTTTAGTTCCGGCACGCTGGGGTTCCTGATAAGGCCAACAAATTTATCTGATGATTACGACTGGCAATTGTTTGATATTACCGGGCGAAACCCACAGGACGTTTATTCTGTTCCATCCTTATTTGTTGCATGTAACTGGAGTGGCGAAGGCGGGCTGACCGGCGCTTCCTCTGCAGGCACTTCCCTCGTGAGATGTGAAGGACCGGGAGTGCCGTTATTCAGCTCCATGCCATCCCTCACAGCAGGCCGCACTTACTTGTTACTCATCAGCCATTTCACTGATACGCAGATTGGTTACTCATTGTCATTCGGAGGAGGCACAGCGGTGATCACAGATCCGCTTGAGCCTCATTTATCTTCCGCATCGGCCAGTTGCGACGGTAAGATCATCCGGGTTAAGCTGAATAAAAAAATGATATGTAATACACTTGCTTCCAACGGCTCAGACTTTACATTAAGTTCCCCGGTGAGCACTATTATTGCTGCAGCTGGAGCCGGGTGCAACAATAGCTTTGATATGGACTCGCTCACACTCACTTTAAATAATCCGCTGCCAGCGGGCAATTATACTTTAAGGATTGGTAACGGCGCCGATGGTAACACGTTACTGGATAATTGCAACAGGCCGGTTCCCGCAGGTGAAAATATTCCCCTGCAGATACTCCCGATCGCCCCGACCGCAATGGACAGCCTCACGAGGCCGGGATGTTCACCTTCAACCCTGGAGCTTGTTTTTAGAAAACCATTGCTATGCAGTTCCGTTGCAGCGGATGGCAGTGATTTCACCGTAACAGGCCCCTCACCGGTGAATATAACCGGGACCACGGTTTCCTGCGCAAACGGGTTAACCACAAAAATAAATGTTCGGTTTTCCTCACCGATTCAGGCAGGCGGCGTTTATACGCTTACGTTAAAAACCGGTGGAGATGGCAATACATTATTGGATGAGTGCAGCCAGCAGACGCCCGCGGGTTCTGCTATAACTTTCAATATAAGTGATACAGTGAATGCAGGTTTTACTTACAACATTCTATATGGTTGTGTACAAAACCAGGTGCAGTACAATCACCCGGGTGGCAACGGCATCAACTCCTGGACCTGGAATTTTGACGCCGCCGGTAGGAGCACAGCACAAAACCCAATGGTGAGCTACACTGATTTCCAGGATAAAAATACTACCTTGATTGTATCGAATGGGGTATGCAGGGATACGGCATCAGCTCTTTTAACTTTTGACAACCTGCTTGTGGCTGCGTTGGAAGGGCCTGAATTTGTATGTCCCAACGACCCCGTTTTATTTTTCGATAAGAGTGAGGGCACGGTGACCAGCTACAACTGGACTTTTGGCAACGGCAGCAGCAGTGCCTTACAAAATCCCCCGGCTCAGACCTACCCCATCCCGTCTACAACCAGGGATGAAACGGTTGTACTTACCATTCGCAATAGTTTTGGTTGCGAGGATACCGCGGCCCATAAAATAAAAGTAGTCAACAACTGCTACATTGCCGTCCCTTCTGCGTTTACCCCTAATGGTGATGGCCTTAATGATTTTCTCTTCCCGCTGAATGCGTATAAGGCAAAGGAACTTAGTTTCAGCGTGTACAACCGTTTTGGCCAGCGTATATTTTTTACCAGGGATTGGACGAATAAATGGGACGGTACATTTAAAGGCCAGGGCGCCGATGTAGGCACTTATGTTTGGGTGCTTACCTATACCAATATAGACACCGGGAAAAGAGTTGAGCAAAAGGGCACGTCGATTTTGATACGATAGACCATGGTCCATAGTTCATGGACCATAGCATGACTCACGGCTTGTGGCTTCATAATCACCATGAAGTTTAATAAGAAAACTCAAATGTAACGCAAATTGAAGTTAAAAGTAGGGCTGTCGTCTAAGGCCATGGACCATCACATGACTCAAGGCTTCTGGTTCTCGAATATCCCTTTAGTTTACTCAGAAATTCAGTTTATTAAGGGATTTCGAATTTAAAAAAAAAGCACTACCGACCATGGTAAATGTACCATGGTCCAAATGGACTAAATTTGCCGCAAAAACTTGCCATGCCACACAAACCGGTTTACTACGGAGAATATTTACAGCTGGACAGGATCATCGAATCTCAACAGCCGGAAAGCTTTAAGGAAGGAAACGAGCCGGCACATGATGAAATGTTATTCATTATTATTCACCAGGCCTACGAACTATGGTTCAAACAAATATTGTTTGAAGTGAATTCTGTGATCAACATCATGAGCCAGCCACAGCTCAATGATAATTCACCGGAGATGCAGACCGTTGTGCACAGGATGCAACGGGTGGTAACTATACTAAAAGTATTGGTGCAGCAAATAGATATCCTGGAAACCATGACTCCAATGGATTTCCTTGACTTCAGGGATATGCTGCGCCCTGCATCGGGATTCCAGAGCTGGCAGTTCAAGATACTCGAAGCAAGGCTGGGATTAAAATTTGAAAAACGACATGGCCAGGAATATTATATTTCCCAGTTGCAACAAAAAGAAATAGACATCATCAAACAAAATGAAGATGGCCAGTCGGTGATTGAACTGATCAATAAATGGCTGGAACGAATGCCTTTTGCCGAGGATAAAAAATTCTGGGGTGAGACCACTTTCTGGCCGGAGTACGAAAAGATCTATTCCAACAGCCTTGCAGAAGGCGAAAAAAATAACCTGGCAGGATACCAGAAAATATTTTTCGGTGAAACCAACGATCCGGAAAGGTCGTTGAGCCCCAAAGCCTGCAGGTCTGCCTTGTTCATCATGTTATACCGTGGTTACCCAATGCTTGAATTACCATTTCAATTATTAGATACATTACTGGAAATCGATAACCAGCTGGGCAACTGGCGATACCGCCACATAAATATGGTAAGAAGAATGATCGGTACCAGGATAGGCACGGGCGGAAGTACAGGTGCAGGTTACCTGCAGGGAGCCATGGACAAACATTATATTTTTAAAGAGATCTCCCAACTGAACAGCTTTCTAATTGACCGAAGGAAATTACCTGTTTTACCGGCAGGGCTCACAGAAAAATTGGGTTATAACGCAAAATAAATGCGCTATAATTTTCGTGTGCGTCACTCTGTAAGGAAGCCTCCCTGGGACGATAATAAAATAAGAAAACTGTAATAATCAGAAAGCCGAATTTGTCGTTCGGCTTTTGTTACTTTTTATTCCAGGCACTTAAATCAATTCCTTTAGTTTATTCACCACTTCATCTACCTCTGCCTTGGTGTTGTGTTTACTGAAACTAAACCTCACCGTAACCTGGTTAGGATTGTTATTGATGGCCCTGATCACATGGCTGCCCTGGTCTGCACCTGACGTGCAGGCACTTCCGCCGCTGGCACAGATATTATTGATGTCAAGGTTAAATAACATCATTTCAGATTTTTCAGTTTTAGGAAAACTTGCGCTAAGCACTGTATACAAACTTCTGCCAAGGGTATCACCATTAAAAGCAATGCCGGGGATATGTCTTTTTAGCTGTTCATGCATGTAATATTTAAGTGTTCCTATGTAGGCACTATCATTTTCATAGTTTACGGTGGCCAGTTCAAGCGCTTTTGCAAAGCCTACTATACCATAAATATTTTCTGTTCCTGCACGCATGTTACGCTCCTGCCCGCCCCCATGCACGAAGGGTTTTATCCTTACGTTTTCATTGATATATAAAATACCCACGCCTTTTGGGCCGTGAAATTTATGGGCAGACCCGGTAATGAAATGCACCGGGGTATTCCGGAGGTCAAATGGAAAATGGCCAACAGTCTGCACGGTGTCGCTGTGAAAAATCGCATTATACAATTTGCATAATTCCCCTACCTGGTGAATATCCAAAATGTTGCCTATCTCATTGTTGGCATGCATCAGTGATACTAATGTTTTAGCTTCTGATGCAGCCAGCAGTTTCTCCAAGTCCTCCAGGTCCACATGGCCGTTTGGCAGCAGCTTAACATAGCTTACTTTTACCATATCCATATTATCCAGGTGGCTTACGGTATGGGATACAGCATGATGTTCTATAGGTGAAGTAATAATGTGGCGGCACCCAAGATCCCTAACAGAAGATTGAATAGCAGTATTGCTGCTCTCGGTTCCACCACTGGTAAAAAAAATTTCTGCCGGGTGGGCATTCAATATTTTGGCTACGGATTTCCGGGCTGTTTCGATTGCTATCCTGGTTTCCCTGCCGTATGAATATATGGAAGATGGATTGCCAAATTTTTCTGTGAGGTAAGGCATCATGGACTCCAGTACCTGTGGTTCCAGTGCTGTTGTGGCCGCGTTGTCAAAATATATTCTCATACCCCTGACCCCTAAAGGGGAACTTAACTTTAGTGTTTACAATTTTTCTCAATCTTATTAGATTTGGACTCGCCAAAAACACAATGAATCCAATATTTGTTTAACCTTCCCGGTTCCCCCTTCAGGGGGCGGAGGGGGTTTAAATCGCCTCCTTGATATCCTTCATCAGTCGCATGGCGATATTATCTGCAGTCGTTTCAAAATTACTCTCTGCATAAATGCGGATGATGGGTTCCGTGTTGCTCGTTCTCAGGTGCACCCAGTCATTGTCAAATTCTATCTTTAACCCATCAATTTCATTCACCGGGTTGTGATGGTATTTATTTTTGATCTTTTCAAAAACTGTTTTTACATCGACCCCTTCTTCCAGTACGATCTTATTTTTGCTGATAAAATAATCCGGGTAGGTGTTCCGCAGTTGTTTGATACTTTTTTTGCTTTTTGCAAGGTGACTGAGGAACAAGGCGATGCCCACCAAAGCATCCCGGCCATAATGAAGGTCCGGCACAATGATACCGCCATTTCCTTCTCCCCCGATAACTGCATTGTTTTCTTTCATTGTATTCACCACGTTCACTTCTCCCACTGCACTGGCGAAATACGTGCCGCCATGTTTTTCCGTGATATCTTTTAATGCCTTAGTGGAAGACAGGTTACTTACTGTATTACCTTGTTGTTTGCTTAGCACATAATCAGCCACGGCCACTAATGTATATTCTTCGCCGAACATACTGCCATCTTCGCATACAAAACAAAGCCTGTCCACGTCAGGATCCACAGCAATACCCAGGCTTGCTTTTTGTTTGATGACTTCCTGGCTAAGACCCGTGAGATTTTCCGGTAATGGTTCAGGGTTGTGTGCAAACTTTCCGTTTACCTCCCCGTTTAGCACCACGATATTTTCTACGCCTAACGCAGAGAGTAAAGCAGGTACTGCATCTGCACCCGTGCTGTTCACCCCGTCCACCACAATTTTAAAGTTTGCAGCCGCGATCGCTTTCACATCAACAAGCTTATATTTTAAAATGGCTTTAATGTGCTCTTCG
>JAKFCK010000173.1:0-5850 GCA_036676685.1 Chitinophagaceae bacterium
CCAGGGTAATATCGGTCCCGTGTAATGTAGTGATCACGGGTATGCGCTTATTTTGTTTGGCAAGTATCTGCTTCGCCATGTAGGCAGCTGCGGCATGCGGGATAGCATAATGCACATGCAGCAGATCGATCTTATTATTGTTAACTACATCTACCATTGCGCTTGCCAGTGCTGTTTCGTAGGGAGGGAAATCAAATAACGGATACGTTGGTACCCTCACTTCATGATAGAATATATTGGCGTGGAAGCCACTTAATCTTACCGGCTGTTGATATGTAATAAAATGAATGTTGTGACCCTTATCTGCCAGTGCTTTTCCTAATTCGGTGGCTAAGACGCCGCTTCCGCCAAATGTGGGATAGCAAACGATGACTATATTCATGTGTTACTTCGTTTAGATAGTGTTCGCCGGAATGTTTGCCGGTCCTGGAAAATAATAGTGTGCAATTTACCAATTATCAGCATAGATAATTTTAATTAATGTGATTGATGGTAAATCCTTAAGTTTGTTTTATAACAGCAAGCATGATCAAAAAGTTTTTCCTCCTGATGGCCGGTATAATTATTTGCGTGGCTACAGGAGCGCAGGATACAGCCGCCAAAACATTTAAACGAATAGCAGATCACGTATTAACCAGCAACACTGCCTATGAGAACCTCCGGTTCCTTTCCAAAAAAATCGGGCCAAGGCTAAGCGGTTCTTCCAATGCAGAAAAAGCTGTGCAGGCCACAGCAAGAATGCTGCGGGAAGCTGGTGCCGACACTGTATACCTGCAGCCCTGTATGGTGCCACATTGGGTGAGGGGTGAAAAGGAAACCGGGCATGCTACGCTGGCCAATGGCAGTAAATATAATTTCCGGCTCACGGCGCTCGGCAATTCAGTAGGAAGTGGCAGCAAAGGCATAAAAGGTTCGGTCATTGAAGTGAAGAGCCTGGAAGAACTGGACCAGCTTGGAGAAAAACTCGTGAAAGGGAAAATTGTTTTTGTGAATATCCCGATGGATCCCACGCTGGTAAGAACGTTTAGTGCATATGGTAAGGCAGGTATCGGCAGAAGATCAGGCCCATCCCAGGCAGCAAAATATGGTGCAGTTGGCGTGATGATCAGGTCGCTGGCAAGTAACGTAGACGAATACCCGCATACAGGGACTACACAATACAATGATTCCTTTCCAAAAATACCTGCAGTGGCTATCAGTCCCAAAGATGCTGAATGGCTGAGTAGCCAGTTGAAGAAAAAAGAGAAGATGACCGTATTTTTCAGGACGAATTGCAGGATGCTGGAAGACGCGCCTTCGTATAACGTTATCGGTGAGTTGAGGGGATCAACATACCCTGAAGAGATTATCACCGTGGGAGGGCACCTGGATAGCTGGGACCTGGGGGAAGGCGCCCAGGATGATGGTGCAGGTTGTGTGCAGAGTATTGAAGTGATCAGCACATTAAAAAAACTGGGGATCCATCCTAAACGGACGATACGGGCGGTAATGTTTATGAACGAAGAAAATGGCAGCCGGGGGGCAAAAGCTTACCTGCAGGCGGCAAAAGACAAAAAGGAGCAACATGTTTTTGCACTGGAGAGTGATGCAGGTGGTTTTACCCCCCGGGGTTTTGGCCTGGATATGCCTGATGAAAAAATCACCAGGATCATGGGATGGAAAAATTTATTTTACAATTATGGCGTGTATGAATTCTCCGCTGGTGGCGGAGGCGCAGACATTGGTCCCTTAAAAGAAATAGGCACAGCCCTGGCGGGTCTTGCGCCGGACAGCCAGCGCTATTTTGACCTGCACCATGCAGCTACCGATACCTTTGAAGCAGTGAGCAAACGCGAGCTTGACCTGGGCATCGTCAATATGGCAGGCCTCATCTGGCTGGTAAGCGAATACGGGTTATAATGTTTTAATTACTTTTACTAAAAGCAAACAGCAGATGGAACAATACTCTACAAGTAACGCAGCACTTCCGCGGAAGAAAAGTGGCTTCAAAAAATTCATGTCTATCTTTCTCATCCTGGTCCTGTTGATAGGAGCCATATTGGTTTGGTGGAATTATTTTTATGTATTTGGCGAGGGCGTAAAATCCGGCGAGCTGAATTACGTGGTGAAAAAAGGCAATGTCTTTAAAACCTACGAAGGCAAACTGATCCAGTCAGGGTTCAGGTCCAAAGCCGCGGGAACAATACAGTCTTATGAATTTGAATTTTCCGTGGTAGATGATAGTATTGCCAATACCCTGATGCAGAACAGTGGTAACTATTTTGATCTCCATTACAAGGAATATAAAGGAACATTACCGTGGAGAGGGTTTAGTCCATACATTGTTGACAAGATCATCAAAATGGAAAAAGTGGGGCGGTAAGCGGATCTATTTTCCCGCATACATTAAAAATATGGCCGGTTGCTTATGCAGGGCTGGTTTTTTATTTTTCCATTCAGCGATGGTCGCAGTTTGAACGCACTCGTTTGCTGCAGTGAGGTTAACTGCAACACAAAGGGCAGTTTGGTTACTGCAATTTTTCAGCAGTGCCTCCATTAACTGGTCGTTGCGGTAAGGGGTTTCAATAAATATTTTGGTGCTGTCATTTTTCTGGGATGCCGCTTCCAGTTCCTTAATTTTTTTTACCCGCTGAATATTGTCGATAGGCAGGTATCCGCAGAATTCAAATTGCTGGCCGTTCATACCACTTGCCATCAAGGCTAATAATATGGAGCTGGGCCCAACCAGGGGTTTTACCACGCAATGTAATTTTTGTGCAGCAGCTATCAGTACCTGGCCAGGGTCTGCAATCCCGGGGCAACCTGCTTCGCTAATGATGGCAATGTTTTTTTGTTCTTTTATTTTCTGAGTGAACTGCAGCAATTGCTCCTCCTCTGCCTTGTGAATGCTGAACCATTCAAAATCGTCGATAACGATAGACTTGTCCAGGCTTTTTAAAAAGCGGCGGGCGGTCCTTTCATTTTCGGCAAAGATCACCTGGCATTTTTTTACGGCATCCAACACATATGGGGGGATAGTTTGATTCGCATCCTCTGCAAGCACGCAGGGTATCAGGTAAATTGCTGCTGTCATCTAACTGAGAATTACGTGGGTTTTCCTCGCGGTAACTAAACTGATAGTTGCAGCAATAACCGCATAACTGGGTGCAAATAACCATCCAACAACCGGTACCAGGTGCATCAGGTAAAATACAATCCCGTTCCCTATTGCAAGTCCTTTGTGCCGGCCAATAAAATCAATACTCTGGGCCGCACTCAGTTTATTACGTTCACTGCTGTAATCCAACATGGAAAATCCGAAATAGTAACATTCTACCAGCAGGGCGACCAGAGGTGCCACCCACCCGAAAAGCGGGATGAAGGAGAGAATAAGTATGCTCACAACATACACCGTTTGCCACAACAGGTTCCTGAGGGCTATCTTAATTGCCCGCCAGATATCTTTCATCAGTTGACTTAAGCTGAAAGGGTAATCTTTTCCTTCTATGATGCTTTCCGTTTTTTCGCTCAGGTAGGCAAATACAGGGGAACCTATGATAAGAAACAAAAATTTAAAGAGCGAAAAATAAAACAGGAGTAAAACAAGCCTGAAAATGACCTGGCCGACAATAAAAAGAAAACTTACCCAGCTATCCTGCATCCTTTCCAGCCAGCCTTTAACACCCGTCCACTGTAATATAAACTCAATGGCACTGTTACTGCTGATCCAAAAAAGGTAAATTCCGGCTACGAAGAGGATACAATAGATGAGGCCCGGAACCAGGATCCATTTCCAGAGTTTATTTTTAATAATAAACTGGTGGGCATGCATATAGGATTGGATGGATATAATGATTTCTTTTAGCATCGCATAAAAAAGTCAATGGTCAATGGTCAATGGACAATGGTCAATAGTCAATGGTGAAAGTTTGTTATTTCTTTCGACAAATAAAACGACCTTGGCTGAGTTGAGCATTCACTATTCACAACTCATCGTAGTTTTTCGAAGCGCCTGTACCGTCCCGATAGCTATCGGGATTCGGGAACGAAGGACTTCAGAAAAACAAGATCCCGGTGAGTTTTACGATATCGGGACCACGCACCACTCACAACTCACAACTCTTCATCGCCTTAAAGGTATTAAAACATTCATAACTTATGCTGCTTAAATAAAGTGTTTACACTGGCGCATTTTTTGAAACAGGTGTTGATCAATTAATAATCATGAAAAAATTATCTCACGCATTTTATGACAGGAAGGATGTGGTGCAGGTAGCAAGGGAACTTATAGGCAAAATCGTGGTGACTTATATCGACGGAAAAAAAACCAGCGGCAGGATAGTGGAAACCGAAGCCTATGTTGCATTTACCGATAAAGCATCTCATTCGTTCAATGGCAGGCGCACTTCAAAAAATGAACATATGTATGCACATCCCGGTACTGCCTACATTTATATTTGTTATGGGATGCACCAGATGCTGAACGTTGTTACCAATAAAAAAGATATACCGGATGCTGTACTTATAAGGGCTGTGGAACCTTTGGAAGGAATAGAGGTGATGCTGGAACGTACGGGTAAACCAGTATTGGATTTTACATTAACCCGCGGCCCGGGGAATGTTGGGAAGGCACTGGGCATCAAAAAAATGCACTCGGGAAAACACCTGCTGGGGGAAGAGATCTTTATCCTGGAGGAAAAAAATATTTCACTGAACCCTGGAGATATTGGCACCAGTAAAAGGATCGGTATTGATTCTGCCGGGGACGATGCTTTATTGCCTTATCGTTTTTATATCAAAGGAAATAAGTTTGTGAGCGGGAGACCGGTTAAATAATTATAAATGATAAGTGATGAATTATGGGTTGGTATTGTCCTGGTGCGGGCCTATAATGATATTTATTTAGCTGCCCTTTTTTTTCGAAAGGCCCTGTACGGTTTAAAATTGACTCCGGCTGTTGAATTCTACTCTATATTATACATTGCTCCTGCCTATTGTGTTACCCCGGACTCTAAGCCGGGATGAGGTAAAAATAAAAAAAGGGGCTTTAGCCCCATTCAATATTATTAACCAGTAAAGTAAGTATTAAAACCTCGGGCAGGGAATTCCTTTGCTCTCAATTGGACGTTTGATGTAGATTATAGAAATTTCAGACCCACCACGATTACCCGTAGCAGCCTTGAGACTGCTGATGTTTACATCATAGGTAGCGCCAATGCGCAAACCTGCAAATTCCAGCCCTATGTAAGGGATAATAGCGTCATTTACCCGCATCCATGAACCCAGGTATACATTTGTAGGATTTTCATTGTCGTTATTCGCATTTAAGCCGAATGCACCTCCCAATGTTGTTTCACTTGCTTTGTTCTGCACCTGGTGTATAACCGATGTGCTTAAACTTACTACATCGCTCAGGAAAAAAGTTCCGCCCGCATGCACGGTAACCCGCCCGCTCAGGTACCAGCTTTTATCCTTAAAACTTACCTTGGGGCGGTTGATATGATACATTGATGCACCAATATAATAATTGTTTTCTCCATTGGTAGACCCCGAAAATAACAAGCCGGCATTCACGTCAAAATAACTTTGATTGTTGCCATTATTCAGTACATCAGCCGTGGTGCCGGTAAAGCCATTCTGGGTAAGCATATCTGCAAAAGTCAATTTGCTGATATCCAGGTTCATGCTGCTATATGTGCCCTGGAAACCCGCTCCAATAGTATTATACCCATCTTCATCCAGCGCTTTATGATATGAAAGCGAAACAGAACCATAATTGAGTTTAAGCTGGTTGTTGGCACTTGCGTCTGATACACCCGATAAACCGACACCAAAAACATCTCCTTCCGGTATCTTGCTTTTTAAAATGGG
>JAKFCK010000174.1:0-2630 GCA_036676685.1 Chitinophagaceae bacterium
AAAAAAAGGCGTGCCTGCTGTGAAGTGAATGTCTGAAAGAGTTTTTGTTTCTGTTCTAAGCTGGCTTTCGGTTTCAAATTGTGTTTCCTTCCATTTGCTGTTCAGCAGGTTTTGCACAGAGATACCCACCTCCCATTTTGGCCTGGTATAATTAATAGCCGCATCCGCAATGAGATACCCCCGGGCCACTACAGAGTTCGTTTCATTCGCCGCTCGATTAGCCATAAAACGGTAACGGAAACTACCGTTCCATCCCTGTATCTTTTTATAAGTGAGGCCACCTACACTTGTAAACACAGGTGCCAGCGGCAAGTAACTTCCAGATTTTTGCAGACCTGTTGCCCGGGGATCAGCAAGGCTTATATCCAAATCTGTGAAAAGGTTTGGATACACTTCGTACCTGGCTGACAGGTCAAACCCAAACCTTCTTGTTTTTCCACCGGGTTCCACTACGCCTTCATCGCCTACGTAAACAAATTCCTGGTCCAGCCATAAGTACCATAAGCTGGTTTTCAAAAGCATTTTTTTATTTACTTTCAACACAGCACCGAGGTCGGATCCATAAGCCGGCGGCAATACCTTTTTGCCGTTTTGCTGCACGGCAACCCGTGTATCATTGCTGTGAAAACCCCTGCCATTGTACAGGTACAACCACACCTTATCACTCACACGGTAATCGATATTTAATTTTGGGCTAAAAATGGTTGAGCTGGCGGCGAGTATAGCAGTATCAAGGTTGTCGCTATATCTGTTGACAAAATGATCTGTTCGCACTGCCCCGGTCACGTCGAGTCTTTTTGTAAATGCAAATCGTTGCGAATAATAAGCACCGATATTTGATTCGTCGATATCACCTTTCATCACGACATCTACATTGATAAGTTTGTCTTTGGTGCGGGTAAGCTCAATGTCATTTATATCATCATACCGGATTTGTATACCCGATTTGATTACGGTTTTGATGTTGCCCAGCTGCGACTCTTTTTGATAACTCCCCTCATACCCCAAAATATTCCTGCCTTCTTTTTGCCTGATCTGGTCACCCGTAACAGGGTTAACTTTGAAAAATGTAAAATTCGAGTACAGCTCAAATTTGTATTTACTGTAGAAAAGCTGGTTGCTCAAGGTACCTCCATTGAACATTTTGGTTTTTAATTCCACTGTTGCATTTTGCCTGGAAGTATGGCCACCTTCGTTGTCATCAATGGCGCCAAAAAAACCAACCAGGCCATCTTTTATTGCCCGGTCCGGTATCTGCCCGGAGGCATTCCATTTACTGGTAAATGCAGTAAGCGATGCTGTGACGGTATTTAGGGAGTTGATGCTGCCGTGGTATTTTAGCATTCCATTGTAGCGGCTAAAATTTTGCGGGCTGTCAAAATAACCCTGGGTGAAAGATCCTTCCCCGGCAAAATACAAACCCTGGTCGCGCCTGTCTCCTTTTGGCTTTACCAGGTTAACCCCTGCAATAGCGCGGAAGCTATTGAACTGACCTCCTTCTATTTTTGCAAAATTATTTTCCAAATAGTCTTTTGTTTTAAAGGCTACGTATCCGGCGGTAGTAAAATTTCCTTTGTCTGCATCATAAGGTCCTTTGTTGAAATTAACTTTATCAACTAACTCGGGTATAACAAAATGTAAGTCTGCATAACCCTGGCCATGGGCATGGCTTACCATATTCACGGGCATGCCGTCTACGGAAATATTTATATCTGTTCCATGATCCAGGTCGAAGCCTCTCAAAAATATCTGTTCAGCTTTACCACCACCTGCATGCTGACCAATGAATAATCCAGGAACCATCCGGAGAACTTCCTGTGAATTATTTATAGGCCTTAAGTGAATGTCAAGGTCGCCGATGGCCTTAAAAATTCTGTTGGATGAGGAGGCCACCAGTTTTATTTCTTCCAGGCTCGCGATACCGGAAGCTAAACCCACAATAGCCCGGTTATTTTCAAAAGAAAGCAAAGTAAGATCTATGGTGTGCGCCTGATAACCAATGCAGGTAATCAACAGCTTTTGAACTGCGTCGGGAATTTTATCCAGTTCAATAAAGCCATTATCATCCGTTAAGCTGTAAAACTGTGTTTCGTCATCCTGAAGGGAAACTTCCGGTAATGGCACCCTGGTTTGGGCATTAACAATGTAAATTCCTTTTTTAGTTGATTGGGCAGTAAGGCTATGCGGCAACAGGCAGTTGAGTAAACAAACGACTATGAAGATTTTTTTTGTAAAAATTGGCAGCATCCTCCTGTACTTTAGCAGTGAACATGGTTAAACACCCAGAACTACGGGATTAGTTGATGGCTGGTTTGCTTTAAATAAATTTTTAGGGACCTGGAGATTCGGTGATCCGATAATTTTGGTGATAAGCCGGGTATACCCCGCATTGTGAAACAGGCGGTTTCGTATGCAGCCCTGGGTAAAGTTTTTACAGTACATGCAAAAAGCAAAAGAAAAAAGGGTAAGGCTACCGTAGCAAAGATTTGGTGAATTATCGGGTCGCAGCTTTTACTTGCTCCTGCAAAAGTGCCTGTTGAAAAGTTTCATGTCTCGACTCGATCTCGCGCATAGCTATATCAGCAAATTCGGTCAACAGTAAAGTGTCTTTGGTAGAAAACGTCCTTGGC
>JAKFCK010000175.1:0-3255 GCA_036676685.1 Chitinophagaceae bacterium
GCGCAGAAGCTGCTGGCGGTAAGTTTGGAGGGAAGCGTGGGGTGATTATGAATTATGAATTATGAGTTAAGAGTTAAGAGTTAAGAGTTAAGACTGGTAGTGGGAAGTTGGTAGTGAGAAGTGGCGGGTAGTAAGTGATCAACAGCGAGCTTGGAAATAATATGCCTCTGGAAATGATTACGAAAACAAACAGAGAGTGTTTGGCTGAGACTGAATGAGAAGTTGGAAGACTTCCGGTTAGAACGGAACGAACGAGAGACGTATAACGAGAAATAAATAAAGAATAACAAGAAACGAGTAAAAACGAAGCGATAAACAATAATTCATGTTAACCATTACCAATTTACACGCAGCCGTTGAAGATAAAGACATCCTGAAAGGGATCGATCTCCAAATAAATCGCGGGGAAGTGCATGCCATTATGGGACCGAACGGATCTGGCAAAAGCACCCTGGCATCCGTATTAGCGGGAAGGGAGAATTATGAAGTCACCCAGGGCACTGTTGATTTTTTAGGAAAAGATCTCCTGGAATTATCACCTGAAGCAAGAGCCGGGGAAGGTTTGTTCCTTGCATTTCAATACCCGGTAGAGATACCGGGATTAAGCACAACCAATTTTATTAAAACCGCCGTGAACGAAATACGAAAATACCGTGGCGAAGAACCGATGGATGCGCTGGGTTTCCTGAAACTGATGAAGGAACAGATGGCCATGATGGATATCGACCAACCATTGCTGAGCCGCTCCCTGAATGAAGGATTTTCGGGTGGAGAAAAAAAACGCAACGAGATCTTCCAGATGGCGATGCTTAAACCTAAACTGGCCATACTTGACGAAACAGACTCTGGGCTTGATATTGATGCGATACGTATTGTAGCCAACGGGGTTAATAAATTACGGAATAAAGACAACGCCGTGCTGTTGGTCACCCACTACCAGCGCCTGCTGGATTATATCATCCCCGATTTTGTGCATGTATTATACAATGGCCGCATAGTAAAATCCGGTACAAAGGAATTGGCTTTAGAGTTGGAAGAAAAAGGATATGATTTTATAAAGAACGAGATCAGCATAGCGGAAAAAATACCCGTAACCAAATGACACAATCACAAAAGGCATGAGCACATCAACAAATTTTAAAGAAGCGTTTGACAGGTTACAGTCGTTGACGGAAGCGGGATACCTTCATAACATGCGTGAAAATGCTTATAATACTTTTACGAAAGTTGGTGTGCCTGGCAGTAAACACGAAGAGTGGAAATACACCCGCGTGAACGGGTTGTTTAACAAAGAATATAACCTGGCTGCTGAAAATCCTTTCTCATCTTTTACGCCCGCAGAACTTAAACCCTTTCGCCTGCCGGGTTTTGAAGCAGCAAGTGAACTGGTTTTTATCAATGGTTTTTTTTCTTTTGCTCTTTCTGTCATCCGGTCGGAAGCACTGCTGGTATTGCCTTTGGAAGAGGCGGGGCGAAATGAATACAAGGATATCGTGGCAAGATATTTTGGCGACAGCGGAAAATACTTAAACGATGGTATCAATGCACTCAATACTGCCCTTGCAGAAGCCGCTGTATTTATCCATGTAAAAAAGGAAATGATCCCCCACCCCGTTTACATTTATAATATTACAGATGCAGGGGCCGCTAATATTTTGGCGCAGCCCCGTAGCTTCTTTTATATCGAAGAAAGTGCCCAGGTGCAAATCGTGGAAAGCTATGCCAGCCTTGGCGTGAATGAAAGTTTTACCAACCAGGTAATGGAAATGGTTGTTGAAAAAAATGCCCTGGTGGAATATTATAAAATTCAAAACGATGCTGCTCACACCAACCAGGTTAGTTCAACACATATCCGGCAGGTGGGTAAAAGTCATACACATACGGTTACAATATCCCTCGGTGGAAATATGGTGCGCAATAACCTCAATCTTGTATTGGATGCCGAACACTGCGAGGCTCATTTATATGGCCTGTACCTTCAAAAGGGACAAAGCCATGTAGACAATCACACCGTTGTAGACAATGTTAAGCCAAATTGTTTTAGTAATGAATTATACAAGGGCATCATGGATGAGAATTCCACTGCTGTGTTCAATGGAAAAATATTTGTGCAGCCACAGGCACAAAAAACGAATGCTTACCAATCCAATAAAAATATTTTACTTTCCAATACAGCAGGCGTGAATGCAAAACCGCAGCTGGAGATTTTTGCAGACGATGTCAAATGTTCACATGGCTGCACCGTAGGGCGTTTGAACGAGGAAGGATTATTCTACCTGCAGTCCCGGGGTATCCCTGAAAAAATAGCCAGGTCGCTGCTGCTCCATGCATTTGCGGTGGATATACTGGAGCATATAAAACCATTGGCAATTCGTGCCTATGTAGATAAGTTGATTTCAGAACGATTAGAATTTAACCTGACATGATAGAACATGCTACTATACAAACCATCTTTGACATAGATGCCATACGCAGCCAATTTCCTATACTCCACCGGCAGGTAAAGGGTAAACCATTGGTGTACCTGGATAACGCCGCCACCTCGCAAAAACCGCAGCGGGTAATAGATGCACTGGTAAATTATTACGCTCATTACAATGCAAACGTTCACCGCGGCATACACAGCCTGGCAGAAGAGGCCACGATGGCTTTTGAAGCAACGAGGGATGCGGCTCAGCAATTCATAAATGCCGGTGCAAGGGATGAAATTATTTTCACCAGGGGCACCACGGAAAGCATTAACCTGGTTGCATATACCTGGGGTCGCCAGCATATAAACGCCGGAGATGAGATCATCATCTCCACGATGGAACATCATTCCAATATCGTTCCCTGGCAGATACTGTGTGAAGAAAAAGGCGCAGTGCTAAAAGTTATTCCAATCAATGATAAGGGTGAATTGTTATTGGATGAGTATAAAAAATTGCTGAATCCCAAAACGAAACTTGTTGCCGTTGTGCACGTTTCAAACGCGCTTGGCACCATCAACCCTGTAAAAGAAATAGTCGATGCAGCACATGATTACGGGGCGATGGTTTTGATAGATGGTGCCCAATCCACCGTTCATCTTGATATTGATGTGCAGGCCTTGAATTGCGATTTTTTTGCCTGTTCGTCCCATAAATTATATGGCCCTACCGGCATAGGTATATTATATGGCAAAAAAGATCTCCTGGAAGCCATGCCTGTTTTCCAGGGTGGTGGCGAAATGATAAAAGAAGTCAGTTTTGAAAAAACAACCTATAACGATCTGCC
>JAKFCK010000176.1:0-10489 GCA_036676685.1 Chitinophagaceae bacterium
TAATAGAACATATAGCCCTGGAAATGCAAACCCTGGCAGGCATGGATACTGGTTTTGGAAGAACAAGGGGTACGGGAACTGAAGGTGAATATTATGTATGTATCAGTTATATGGAAGAAGATGCGGGCATTTATGCTGCCAAGGCGGCGGTAAGGGTGGCACAGGCACTCACGGATAACAGCCCTTACGACCTGGAAGAGGATATCATGCGGCTCCGGGAGATCCGGGAAGAAACAAGGCTGGGGCCCAGCACCGGCTGTATTGTGGACGAAGCTGCAAAAAGAGGTATTCCCTACATCAGGCTGAATAAACATTCCCTCGTTCAGTTAGGTTATGGTATTCACCAGAAAAGGATCAGGGCTACCATCGCCAGTACAACCAGCAATATTGCCGTGGATATCGCCTGTGATAAAGAAGAGACCAAGGCTTTACTGATGGCTGCGGAGATCCCTGTTCCTAAGGGCACGGTCATCAGGTCTGAAGCGGGCCTGGAAGAAGCAATAGAAAAGTTCGGGTATCCCCTGGTAATAAAACCTATTGATGGCAATCATGGTAAGGGGAATACAACGAATATTACTGACTGGGACCAGGCCCTGGTTGCTTTGGAAGCTGCCCAGAAATATGGCCGCAGTGTGATCGTGGAAAAATTCATCACAGGTTTTGATTTCCGCATCCTCGTGATCAATTACAAATTCATCTGCGCTGCTTTGCGTACACCCGCTTCCGTTACCGGAAATGGCCAAAACACCATCCAGGAGTTGATCGATGAAGTGAATGAAGATCCAAGAAGAGGTTACGGGCACGAAAAGGTCCTTACACAAATCACCGTGGATGCCTTCACCCAAAAGATGCTGGATGAAAAAAATTACAACCTGGAGACTATTCCACCCAACGGAGAATTGGTGATCCTGAAACCAACGGCGAATCTTTCTACCGGTGGTACATCTAACGACGTGACAGATGAAGTGCATCCGGCCAACATATTTATGTGCGAAAGAATCGCCAAAATAATTGGCCTGGACATTTGCGGGATAGATATTATGGCGAATGATCTTCGTACTCCTGTAACTGAAAATGGTGGCGCCATTCTGGAAGTAAATGCTGCACCAGGTTTCAGGATGCATATCGATCCTTCCGAGGGATTGCCCAGCAATGTGGCAGAACCGGTAGTGGATATGCTATTTCCAAAAGGTAGTGCAGGCAGGATCCCCATCATTGCCATAACAGGCACAAACGGAAAAACAACCACTCCCCGCATTACTGCACACATTGCCAAAAGCGCAGGAAAAAAAGTGGGCTATACCACCAGCGACGGTGTATATATACAAAACCAACTGATGATGAAGGGGGATTGCACAGGCCCTATCAGTTCACAGTTTGTTCTAAAAGATCCCACAGTAGACTTTGCTGTACTGGAATGTGCACGTGGGGGAATTCTAAAAAATGGGTTGGCTTTCCAGAACTGCGAAGTGGCCATCGTTACCAACGTGGCTGCCGACCATATGGGCCTTGGGGGCATCAATACGCTGGAGCAAATGGCTAAGGTAAAAGCCGTGGTACCTGAAACTGTTTTTCCGCATGGTTATGCGGTACTGAATGCGGATGACGACCTGGTGTATGCCATGAGAAAAGACCTGAGGTGTAATGTAGCATTGTACAGCATGGACGAGCACAACAAAAGAATAAAAAAACATTGCGAAAAAGGAGGGCTCGCGGCTGTTTTTGAAAACGGGTATATCAGTATCTTAAAAGGTACCTGGAAGATCAGGGTCATCAACGTAAAAGATGTACCCATCACTTTTGAAGGAAAAGCAGCACATAACGTATCCAATTGTTTGCCTGCCGTCATGGCTGCTTACCTATACCGCGATATTTCTATCGAGGACATTCGTTCGGCTTTAATGTCGTTTGTACCTTCTTCTTCGCATACCCCTGGAAGGTTGAATTTTTTCCATTTCAAAAACTTTAGCTTCCTGGCTGACTTTGCCCATAACCCGCACGGGTTACAACTGTTATGCGACTTTGTGAGCAAGCTGGATTATCCCAAAAAAATTGGCCTGATAAGCGGCACCGGCGACAGGCGCGATGAAGATATCAGGGGAATAGGAAATATCGCTGCAAAATATTTTGATGAGCTCATCATACGCACCGACAAAGACCTTAGAGGCAGAAGCGCCGAAGAAATTGTAGTTTTACTCAAGGAAGGTATAACATCCGGAAATCCAGCCGTTCCCACCATGGTATTGGCTAACGAGGAAGAAGCACTTGAATATATTTATGCCCATCCCCAGGAAGGCGCCTTATATACCATCATGTGTGATGAGGTTACCGGGACACTGGAAAAAATTAAGGAGTTGAGGGACCGCGAATCTAAGCGTTAATGCGCATGTGGAAGCAAAAGTTACCTGGCGAGGTAAATCATTGTAAAAATACTTTTGGAACATTTTTTTACAACCCCTATTTTTGCACTCCCAAATCAATAATGGGTGAAAGATTGGGTTATGGTGTAAAGGTAGCACAACAGATTTTGATTCTGTTTGTCTAGGTTCGAATCCTAGTAACCCAACTAAAAAGTCCCGGCTGATGCCAGGACTTTTTTCATTCATATACATTAACCCTTCCCTTACTTCAGCACTTCATCCAGTACTTTGCCTACGTTGCCGTTTGGTGCCTGAATGCCCAATAGGGCTGCAAGCGTAGGGGCTATATCCGTCATATAAGTTTCCCGGTACGTTTTGCCAGGTTTTATTCCCCAGCCATACCACAGGTTTGGGATATGGGCGTCATATGGATTCCATAAGCCATGTGTTGTTCCTTTTGTCCCCCCGTCAAACCATGCCGGCTTTACGGTGAACATAATATCGCCGCTTCGTTTTGGATTGTACCCATTCACCATCATATTTTTTTGTGGCTGTGGAAGCGTGGCAGCCTCCAGTTTGTCGGTCTCAAAAGCATTGATCACAAATGGCATTTCTTTCAGCATTCTTATTACAGACCTGGTAATTGCCTGCAGGTCCTTGCCGTTTTTTTCAATTCCCGGTATATCCAGGTAAAACTGGTAATTCTGGGCATTCTGGATAATATTATCCATTCCGAATTGCAGGGCGAGGCTGCTGTTCACCTGCTTCATCATAGCATAATCGTCAAAATTGCCGCCTGGCAATTTATGTTCTTTAAGCCAGCCGGGGATATGCGCTACTCCATGATCTGCAGTGAGAAAAACGAGGTAGCTACCTTTGCCAAACCTGGTATCCAGGTACTGTAAAAACCCGGCGATATCCTGGTCCAACCTGTAATAGGTGTCTTCCACCTCCAGCGAATTAGGGCCAAAATTATGGCCAATATAGTCTGTGGTAGAAATGCTTAAGGCCAGCAGATCGGTGGCAGGCCCGGACCCCAGCCGCTCGTTCTCTATAGCTGATTTGGCAAAATCAAAGGAAAAGGTGGTGGAAAAGGGTGTGTATTTAAAGGCACTATATTTATTTTTTACCAGGGCAGGTAATTTATGTGGAAAAGATGGCGATGTTTCTCCATAAATTGATGATTCATGCGGGTTGTTATCCTCCGCACCCTGAACATATTTATCTGTTGCAAAAAAAGTGTTCCAATCTTTACTCATCCAACGGGTGGGTTCATCTTTATTATTAAATTCATTCACCCATTTCGGCAATTCCTTCATATAAAAAGAACTTGTAATGAACTTACCGACAGATTCATCATACCAGTAAGCGGCATTTGCGCTGTGGCCGGCAGGTAGTATGGCGCCCCTGTCTTTCAGGGAAATGCCGATCACTTTGCTTTGAAAATTATTGGACAGCCGTAACTCATCCCCAATCGTGGTGGCCCATAGATTTTCCGGGCTCATTTTACCAGCCCTCGAAACACTTCCCACCGTAGCTACCGTGGAGTCATCCGTGCAATACACATTTGCTTTAGTTCTTTTATCAAACCAGTTATTGCCCATGATCCCGTTCACGGCAGGCACGCTTCCGGTATAAATACAGGCATGCCCCGCACCCGTATAAGTGGGCGTATAGGGAATCAACGTATTCTCAAAACTGTGTCCTTGCGATAACAGTCGTTTGAACCCGTTGGCGCCATACAACTCCTTGAAACGATACAGGTAATCCCATCTCATCTGGTCTATTACAAGGCCTACCACAATCTTTGGCCGTGTTGCCGGATCAGCTCCGGTGGTTTTTGCGCCGGCATTTAGCTGTGAAGTGGCGGTTAACACCAGTAACAGGAAGAGGCCGGTAAGCAACAAATATTTTTTCATAGCTGATATAAAATTTCTTCAAAGATATATTTATGTTAGCCGATGTACTGTACAACTGATTTATATCATTACTTTTTATACGCCCAAATCCTTAAATTTGCGGCAAATTTAAAAGTTGGATTGATGCATAATCCCGGGTTTATGCAAATCTGATATTGCCTGTTACCTGCCGGGGTAAAATACAAAGTCACTTAAACTATTTACAACAATGGACGTTTTTGAAAAACTGGTAAAAGATGGTGGTCCTTTAGGACAACATATGGACCGGGCACACGGTTATTTTGCCTTCCCAAAACTGGAAGGAGAACTTGGCCCGAGAATGCAATTTCGCGGCAAAGAGATGATTGTGTGGAGTTTAAACAATTACCTCGGGCTGGTAAATCACCCGGAAGTAAGAAAAATAGATGCTGAAGCCGCAGCTAAATATGGTATGGGCAACCCTATGGGCGCCCGTATGATGAGTGGAAATACCGCGAAACACGAGGAATTGGAAAAAGTGATCAGCAAATTTGTGAACCGTGAAGACACGATGTTGCTGAATTTTGGTTACCAGGGTATCATGAGTTGTATTGATGCTTTAGTAAACCGGAGAGACGTGATCGTATATGACGCAGAAAGTCATGCCTGTATAGTGGATGGTGTAAGGTTGCATATGGGCCACCGTTATGCATTTAAACATAATGATATTGAAGACTGCGAGAAACAACTGGCGCGTGCCACTGAGTTGGCAGCCAAAAACGGTGGTGGAATCCTGGTGATCACTGAAGGCGTTTTTGGAATGGACGGTGAGCAGGGTATCCTGAAAGAGATCGTGGATTTGAAGAAAAAATTTGAATTCCGTATCCTGATTGATGATGCCCATGGATTTGGGTACATGGGACCTACAGGTGGTGGTGCAGACCAGGCCCAGGATTGCCAGGCGGGAATCGACCTGTATTTTTCCACTTTTGTAAAAAGCATGGGAAGTATCGGTGCATTTATCAGCGGGCCAAAAAACGTATTGAAATATTTACGCTATAATGTACGTTCACAGATCTTCGCAAAAAGCCTTCCGCTGCTGATCGTGGAGGGCATGCTGAAGCGGATGGAAATGACCATCACTATGCCTGAACTCAGGGAACAATTATGGGCCAACGTTGAGCGTTTGCAAAATGGTTTGAAAGAAAGAGGATTTGATATTGGTCATACCAACAGCCCTGTAACGCCCGTTTTCATGAAAGGCGATGTGCCCGAAGCAACCCAAATGGTAATGGACCTCCGGGAAAATTATCATATTTTCTGTAGTATCGTGGTTTATCCTGTAATACCGAAAGGAGATATCATTTACAGGTTGATCCCCACAGCTGCACATAGTTTTGAGGATATTGATATTACTTTGAATGCATTTGAAGAAACAAAGAAAAAACTGGATGCCGGTTTATACAAAGCAGCAGACATTCCGGATATGGCCGAAGTAATGTAAACAAATAGCAAAAAGTCTCTTCAGCCGAAGGGGCTTTTTTTTAACCTTTGGTTTAGCGGGTATCAACAATTATTTTCAATACTTTCATAAAAAATAAATTCATGAGATCGATTTGCTTAATTATACTCCTGTTTACTGTTTGCGGAGCCGCAAAAGCACAAAAAACACCAGCCACCATGAAGATGGTAGCGGATACTATTAAACAGGTGGAAGCCGCCTGTGGGGAGTGTAAACTTGGGATGAAAGGAGAAGGATGTAACCTGGCGGTGCGTTTTGATGGGAAAAGTTATTTTGTCGACGGATCTAAAATTGATGATCACGGCGACGCACATGCCGATGACGGGTTTTGTAATAAGATCAGGAAAGCCAGGGTAAGCGGTACTGTTGTTAATGACCGTTTCGTGGCTACGAGTTTTAAGTTATTGCCCGAAGAAAAAGCAAAACAATAATCACATCAATGCCTGCCAGCTCATTTTTTTTACCCTGTTCCGACGGGCACCAGATGCCTGTGTATGGCTGGTTGCCTTCTGCTGAACCTAAGGCTTTGCTGCTCATCGCCCACGGCATGGCTGAATATGCACTACGGTACAACTTTATAGCTCAACATTTTGTGGAAGCCGGCTTTGCTGTATATGCCTTCGATGAAAGAGCACATGGTAATGCCGTGGAAACGATAGAAGAACAGGGTATTTCCGGGCCGGATTGGTTCTACCAGCAGATAGCTGACATCCTGGTTGCCGTAACCGATCTTCGAAAAAAACATCCGGAAAAAAAACTCTTCCTGCTGGGCCATAGTATGGGCTCGTTTATTTGCCAGCGGTATTTCCAGCTGCATGGCAACAGTGTGGATGGATTGATCCTTTCGGCCAGCAACGGAAAACAGGACCCATTAATGGGCGCAGGTATAACACTGGCCTGGTTACAGATGAATATTTACGGAGCCCGTTACAAAAGTCACCTGATAGACCGGCTCTCATTTGGCAAATTTAATGCAGCATTTAAGCCAAACAGAACCACGAATGACTGGCTGAGTCGCGATCAGAAAGAAGTGGATAAATACGTAGCTGATCCTCATTGTGGATTTGTGTGCACTGCTTCGTTTTATTATGATTTTTTCAGGGGTATCCGGGATGCTTTTAAAAAAGAAAATATCAATACTGTTCCCAAAGATATTCCCGTTTATGCCTTTGCGGGTGATAAGGATCCTGTTGGATTGAAGGGTAAGGGATTTTTACAATTAATAGAAAACTGGAAAAATGCCGGTGTCAAGGACATTTCCTTTCACCTGTATAAAGATGGGAGGCATGAGATGATGAACGAAATAAACAGGGAGGAAGTGTTAGGCAATATTATCCAATGGCTGCACAATCATTCCTGAAAACTACCATTCCTTTTTTAGTTTCCTGTTGAAGTCAACGAAAGTTTCCTGTTCGCTTTTTCTTTCTGCAAAATATTTCAGCGGAGCTTCCATTTCCTTGGGTTTCATATACCCCGAGAGAGGGGCAGGCCTTGCATCCATGCTGGCGAGAAATATTGTATTAGGATATTCCAGCTTATTGAAACTTAAATACAACGCCACTTCGTTTGTTCTGTATCCATTATTGTAACCGAACTTTTTATTGTTGAATACCACGCTGTCTTTTGATTCTGCATTAAATTTTACCGCATAATAATGCTCATTGATATAGGCCACCACCTTATCATTGGAATAGGTAGTCCGGTCCATTACTTTGCACCAGCCACACCAGTCCGTGTAAAGGTCTACCAGGATTGGCCTGGGATGAAGTGCATAAGCTACCTGCAGTTGCTCAAAGGTCAACCAGTTGACTTTTTCTTTTGGTTTTGGCACAAAAGAAAAACCGATCGTAGTGATCACCGCCATCCAAAAAAACCTTGTAACCTTTTGCATCCGTAATTTGTTTAGTAGCTTACACGCTTTAAAACGGAAAAATAATGCAAAAAATTGTTGTAGCCATAACGGGGGCCAGTGGTTCGATCTATGCGAAGCTTTTATTAACAAAACTCTCGCAAATGAAGGACCAGGTGACCGAATGTTCGGTGGTGATGACAGATAATGCAAAAGAAGTATGGCAAACCGAATTAGGCAACCGGGACTATAATACTATCGATGTAAAACAATTCAGTAAAACAGACTTCAATGCTCCCTTTGCTTCAGGCTCGGGTCAGTATGATACGATGATCATTGTGCCTTGTAGCATGGGTACACTTGGCCGCATTGCCAATGGTATTTCTGATGATCTAATAACCAGGGCTGCAGATGTAATCCTGAAGGAAAGGAGAAAACTCATTTGTGTAGCCAGGGAGACGCCTTATAACCTGGTGCATATAAAAAATATGGAAGCCATCACCCTGGCTGGAGGAATCATTTGCCCGGCTACCCCTTCTTTTTATAGCAGGCCCTCTACTGTTGAGGAAGTAGCGGCTACAGTTGTAGACAGGGTAATAGACCTGGCGGGTTTGAAAAATGAGACATATAGGTGGGGTAAGAACCCCCTGTCCCTCTAAAACCCCTGACCCCTAAAGGGGAACTTTAGGGGAAGTACATAAAAATCCCCGGATTCTTATTCCGGGGATCTAATAAATTCCAAAATCGGACGGCCTTCTAAAGCCCCCTTCAGGGGGTTTGGGGGTTGCTTTTACCTCAGATCCACCACTTCTACCCCGGGGTATTTTTTTGCATCAAAGACAAACATTGCATCAGGAATATTACCATTCGGCAGGAGGGTATTGGTGCTATAGGTATAACGATTGCCCGTCTTTTCAAAGATTTTGGTTGTATTGATTGCATTATTATCAACATATACAAGTACTTTATGAAAAGGCTTTGTTTTGTCGATCGGTGTTAACTCTACCTCTTTCAGGTTTTTACCATTTAATTTTACCGGTCCGTTCAATTTGTAAAGGAAATCCCGGTCATAAAAATTAGTGAACAGTTTTTGAGGTGTCAGTGAGTTGGCAGAGGGATCGATCCTGCTTATGGTAACTTCATTGGAAGCTTTATCAAAAGTCCACACATTACTCCCATCCGAAAATATCTCCTGCCCGGTTACGGTGATGCGGTATTTGACGCCCTTCATATATACAGAACCTGTTTTCACCCCTAGATTTTTACCTGCTGCATTTTCTATTTTTAAAGAAAATTTCGCGCTTACCGTTTTATACGTTTTGAACTTTGTGCTCACGGCATCCAGCACTTTTTTTGCTGCCGGATCACTCTTGCCCATTCCCTTAGGTTGGGCATAAACGCTTAAGATCACTGCAAAGACCAGGACAAGGCTTGTATAAAGTTTTTTCATATAATATTTTTCTTTTGTATAACACCCTTTGAAGGCGGGCAAAGATACGCAATAGACGGTTTTATGCAACCGTGGTTTAACACATTGATGAAAGAAACTGTTAATGTATAGGTAAAGGAAAAATAATCAGTGCTGCACTTCGTTAGAAAGCAAAAGAAAAGTTATTTTGCATCACTTCAACTCAACTCCCCTATAGCTATTTTTTACATCATCATTTGAATTATATTCAATGGAAAGCAAAAATGTTGCCTTATCCCAACGGGAAAATTATGAACCATCACAATTCACAGAATTTTTATGGTGGTTGTCTACTGCCGAAAAAGAAATCCTCTGCGATTCCGTCATCGACCGGAACCGTTACAGGATAATAGGCATGACTGTAATGGCTACCTGGATTTTTGCGACTTTCGCATGGACTTACTTTTTCATTACGATCGTAGACTCCATTATGATGGCCATCGGCCTGGGCATTTTTATGGGATTCATTATCCTCACTATCGACAGGGCCCTGATCAAGGGTATTACAAAATTCAACAAACGAAAATTCACGCCGTTATTGTTCAGGGGTTTGTTGGCACTCAGTATCGGGACCTTCATGGCACAGCCGGCGGTTTTATACATGTTTGATAAAGAAATTAAACTGCAGACCTCCCTGGATAATGAAAAAAAGAAAACAGTAAAACGGCAGGAGCTGGACGCCCTTTATAAAAACCAGAAAGCTGAACTGGAGAAGACCAAGGTTGGCATCCAACTGGACCTCGAAGCAAAATATGATGCCGTTAACCTGGCAAGGACCAACTTTCTTGCAGAAACTGACGGCAGCGGCGGAACAGGTAAAATCGGTATAAGGGATATTGCCCTTGCAAAAAGAGGTGAATACCAGAAACTCGACGCAGAATACCAGGCTTTACTAAAGAGCGAGCAACCTAAACTGGATAGTGCAGAACAGGGTTTGAAGGATATCGAGAGCAAAATAAAAACAGAAGAGGCCAATTTCCTGAGTTACCTCAACAATGGTTTCCTTACCCGGGTAGATGCACTCACAAACCTCCTGAAAAATAATCCAGCCCTGCAGTTCCGGTACTACCTGATCATTTTTATACTGATACTGATTGAATTAATGCCGGTGATCGCTAAAACCCTCCTGCCTTCAGGTAGTTACGACGAAAAAGTAATGCTTCGGGAAGAAATGGAAGTAGACCTGGCGAATACAAACAGGCAAAAGGAACAGCAACTGAAGGAAATGTACAACCAGATGGCTTTTGAAAATGATAAAGAAGCCATAACCGCCTTTTTCCTGCTCACCAAAGATAGCGCTGTCTCGATACGTAAACGCTGCAAATGCTCCGCCCACAACAATGACAAAATGAGGCACTGAACCATGTTCGGTTTGGCAACTGATACCTACCTGCTGCTCGATGCAGTGGTCAC
>JAKFCK010000177.1:0-6701 GCA_036676685.1 Chitinophagaceae bacterium
GAGATCAAAAACTTTCTTTTGAATTTTACCCGTCACTTTATCAAAGAGACCGGGTGCATGCCACAACGTTTGATCTTTTTCCGCCAGGTCATATCCTTTACCTTTCACCGTTTTAATGTGAAGTATTTTGGGACCGGCAATATCTTTAAGGTCGTTAAGGGTATCAACCAGTTTAGTGACATTGTGCCCGTCAATCGGTCCAAAATAACGAAGATTTAATGCCTCAAATAAATTGCTGCTTTTGCTCACCATACCTTTCAAACTTGCTTCAAGTTTGCTGGCCATCTCCCGGGTGAAATTTTTACCTATGGGTAATTTGCCCAGGGCTTTCCAGACATTATCCCGGAGATCATTGTAAGTATGAGAAGTGGTGATATCAGTTAAATATTCTTTTAGTGCCCCAACATTGGGGTCTATACTCATACAGTTATCATTCAGGATGATAATGAGATTACTTTTTTCGATCCCTGCATGGTTCATCGCTTCAAAGGGGAGCCCGGCTGTCATGGCACCGTCGCCAATCACTGCAATATGCTGCCTGCCTGTTTCTCCTTTGTAGTGAGATGCCATAGCCATACCCAGAGCTGCGGAGATAGACGTGGAAGAATGACCCACACCAAACGTGTCGTATTCGCTTTCACTCCTTTTGGGGAAACCGCTCAGCCCGCCGTATTTCCGGTTGGATGGAAAAACATCGCGGCGCCCGGTGAGTATTTTATGGCCGTAAGCCTGGTGGCCCACATCCCATACCAGTTGATCGTCAGGGGTATTAAAAACATAATGTAACGCAACGCTCAACTCCACTACGCCGAGACTTGCACCAAAATGCCCGCCGTGAACGCTTACCACATCAATGATATACTGCCGTAGTTCTTCCGAAACCTGCAGGAGTTGGTCCTTAGTCATTTTTTTCAGATCTGCAGGACTGTTGATCTGTTGTAATAAAACGCCGGCTTTTATTTCCATTTGAGTATTAAATAAATAGAAAAATTTTTGTAAAAGTAAAGAATTTTGAAGGGAGCGATTAAATGTAGATCAAATAATAACGATTATATAGGAAACAATTAAATAAGAAAAGGGTTGCAAATTTTACAAATAAAATTTACAACCCCTATATATGCATGAGAAAAGCCGCGCTAATTCTTTATAAACTTGCTTGAGATCACTTGTTGATCGGATGCAAAGCGGATGACATAACTTCCTGGAGCTAAATCCATTACCGGGATAGTAATTTCGTTTAACCCTTTTTTAAGCCCAACGTTGGCGTTTTTAACTCTCCTGCCATCTGAGCCCAGGATAAAAACTTCTGCCGCTTCTTTATACGTGCTGTTAAGCTGCATTTTCAACTCTGCCTTCACTGGGTTGGGAAACACCACCAGGTTTGCATTGGCTTTTGCATTGCAGCTCACAGTATAGCTGTACACTACGGACCCGTCTTTTCCCGTTATTTTTACCCGGTAGAAGGCCTGGTTCCTGTTCTTGCTTTCATCCACATAACTAAATTGTTGTAAAACATTGCCGGTGCTGGAAGGGTAGATCTTGCCGATGGTTGCATACGGCTCATTCATTGAAGAAGACTGCACCTCGAAAAAAGCAATATGATCAGACTGGTTGGATTTCCAATTCAGCTGCCGGTTAGCCACGCTGCAATTCACCGCCAGATCTGCAATTGTAGCTGGTAGCACTATTGCATTACAAGGCAGAATATAAAATTCGACTACTTTATAATTACAACCACTTCCCGGCATTATCGATAACTTATAATGACCGGCCGCCAGGTTGCTGAAATCCAGGGTCGGCGCTGTATTATCGGTGCCATTAATATACTGATCTGAAAAAGAAAATACGTTATTACTATCCACATCAAATGCCAGGATATATCGCAAGGGAAATACGGAGCTGGCCATGGGGCCGTTAAAACTGATAGAAACAGCGCCCCCCGTACCGAAACATTCGTGGGCTTTTACAATTTGTAGCTGTGCAAATAAAGACGGGTCGTCATCCCTGGTATTGTTCGCCGCATTGGCACTCTGGGGAGGTGTTTTTAGCCAGCCGCAATCCCCGTCTACCTTTCGCCCAAAACTATTTCCCCGCCCGGCCGACTCACCGATGCGTTCATAAGTAATGGGCATCAAGTCCAGGTCGAATATACTTGGCCCACAAGCACCCCCCATCGTATTTTTACTGATGAGAGAAGCCGTCTCCTGGGGAAATTCCCTTACCACCGCATCTACTACATTTCCTGCCGGGTCCATCAACACGATCTGCTCATTGGCAAAACCACCTTCACTTAACATACCTGTAAGGGGTATGGAGGAACTTGTGCAGCCGCAGGTATACCAGTTCAGGTCAAAATTAACGGCGCTGTCAATATTGGCACAAGGGGACGGAGATATGTCAACTCCCCCGATCACAAAATATTCACCCGGAAGCACGATGGTATTTGCGGGTATTGTAACTGAAAAGTCGCCGTCTGTAATCACATAACAGCCTATATCTACCGGACCAGGTCCAAAGTTAAGGAGCTCAACAAACTCATGCCGGGGCCCGCATGCCAGGTTTGGCCATGGCAGGTATTCATTTAGCAAAATAAACCCATTCTGGGCCTCTGCTTTGGGTGGACTAAAAAAGGCAAGAAATATTAAGCCAATCAAGTACAGCTTTTTCATAAGCATTGTTTTTTACAAGGGATAAGAGGTGTTTCTTATATCATGAACGTAAACAATGCCTGTTTAGTATATAAGCGGTATATATTAGCTAAATAGATGATGGATAAACGGATGTGGATTAGGAGAATTACTAAGGAAATATACGGACTCGCTGGGTTTACAAACGCCGGGATAGTCATTTACATTCAGACCGATGTCATATATCACCTGGAAATGAAGATGGGGCGGCCAATGCCCGTTTTCTTCGCGTTCACCAAAATGCGCAAATAACTGGCCACGGCTTATGAACTGGCCTTCCTTCAGTGGTCCTATGTCCTTCAGCGACAGATGCCCGTACAGGGTATAAAAAGTTGTGGCATCTACCTGGTGCTGCAGGATAATAGTTGCACCGTAATCCCCAAAATTATCGTTGAACGCAAAGCCGTACACCACTCCGCCGAGCGGTGCAAATACTGGTGTTCCGGCAGGCCCCCAGATGTCAACTCCAAGGTGTATACTTCTCGGTTCATCCGCTATGGGATGTGTATCGGTAAGGTTTTTATCAAACAAGCCACTTCGGCGGTACATCTCTCTTTCCTCTTTGTACCCGCCCAACAGATATCTTGCACCGGAGGATTTTCTTTTGTCTGCAATATATTTTTCAAAAACATCCATATCCGTATAAATGGACTCATCGAAGGAAGTATTGCTTTTCGCGAGGTCCAGCTGCGCAATTTTGTCTTTCGTCTTATCGAAGGGCACAAGCGGGTGAAAATCCCGTGAAATATTTTCCAGGAAATTATCAAAAGAAACGTGGTTGATCATGGCTCAAATGTAAACAAAAAAGAAGTGGGTTCTCGTGTTGCCCTCCCCCGAAAATGGACCTGGCTTTCAATTAAATCTGGAACACAGGGCTTATCTCATTTAGAAATTACTCTTTAATGTGATAAGCAACGATATACAGGGCGGATAACAGGTTCCTGATTTTCATCATTACCATTTTTAGAACATATGATGATAAGCCAGAAGAACACCGTGATCAGGCAGTGGTTAATATGCGGCAGGAGTGCATTTGGTTTGGCGTCGGATAACTGATCTCCTCCAGGTCGATATTGATGTCTTCCTGTAATTTATCATAAAGGAGCCCTGCAAATGTTTCAAAGTAAACAACAGCATCTTCCCGAAGGTTTCTTTGCAACCATCGGAATCCTCCGGGCAGCCTTTCCAAAACTGCCCTGTCCGTAAGGTACTCCAGGTGATGGATGTCAGTCGGGGTCAGGCCTATCTCTACCAGCTTGCTGATGATTAGATTGAGTGGTGCCCTGGTAACCGGGCAAAATTCCTGCGCCAGTTCCGTCCACTCACCAACACCCTGGTGCGCATACCTCACGATCTCCCCGCTGCTTAGATTAGTGACAACCTGTAGAAGGTTGCCACAATTACAGGAGCCATGATGGCCCCATGCATAATGTGCCCCGTTACGAAGCCTGCTGGCTGTTTCCGTTAATGCGTGTACTAAAGCTAAAGTTGGTCTGGCCATAACACTGTTTCATAATCAAACAAACCGGGTTTTCATTTTGTTCGCGGGCTGGCTATATCACCACATTGATCATTTTGTTTTTCACATAAATGATCTTTTTAGGTGGTTTTCCCTCCAACCATTTTTGTACGATTTCATTCTGCAGGACAGCTTTTTCCACATCGGCCTGCTGAAGGTCCAGCGCAAGGATTATATTGGTCCGCACTTTTCCATTGATGGAAAGCGGGTATTCTTTAGAAGTTTCCACAAGGTATTTCTCATCCAATTGTGGATAGGGAGCATCCAGGATAGTACCCGCGTTACCCAACTGGCTCCACAGTTCCTCCGTTATATGCGGAGCATAAGGCACCAGTAAAACCAACACCTGTTCCAGGATCTCTTTTTTGTGGCACTTTAATTCAGACAATTCATTTATACAAACCATGAATGCACTTACCGCGGTGTTAAAAGAAAAATTTTCTGTGTCTTGTTCAATTTTTTTGATCGTCCGGTGCAGGATCTTTAATTCCGCATCAGTTGCTTTATTCCCGTTCCATATCTTTCCTTTTATCTCATCATTGAACAGGCGCCAAAGTTTTCTTAAGAATCGGTGTACGCCCTCAATTCCCTTGGTATCCCATGGTTTGCTGGCCTCTACGGGACCAAGGAACATTTCGTACATGCGGAAAGTGTCTGCGCCGTATCGTTCCACCAATATATCAGGGTTTACCGTATTGTATTTGGATTTTGACATTTTTTCAACTTCGCTGCCGCATATATACTTACCTTCTTCCATGAGAAATTCAGCCTTTTCATACTCACCGTTACGCCACTTTTTAAAAGCTTCGATGTCTAATTCAAACCCATCAACCATATTTACATCTACATGTATGGGTGTGATCATAATCTCTGCCTGCTCAACATTTATTGCTGAAAATATTGCTTCATCTAAAGCCTTAACCTGGTCAAGAACATGCAAGCTATCCAATTCACCTGCTCTCCACTTCTCATATGTAACCTGAGAAACAAATATTGTTTTAGGCTCGTCACTTCCAACATTTAAAATCATCAACCTGTACACAAACCTGCTACTCCCCTGTATCATCCCCTGGTTCAGCAGTTTTTTGTAAGGCTCATCATATCCAATTAAGTCCAGGTCATATAAAACTTTCGTCCACAACCGGCTGTATAACAAATGGCCTACCGCATGTTCTGTTCCACCAATATACAGATCTACCTGGTTCCAGTAATCACTGGCTTTTCGGTCACAAAATGTTTCGGTATTGTGTGGATCCATGTATCGCAAAAAATACCAGGATGAGCCTGCGTAACCGGGCATGGTGGAGGTTTCCCGCATGCCATTTGGGGCGGTGACCCATTCTTTAATATTTGCCAGCGGTCCCTCTCCTTCCGGACCCGGACCATATTTGTCTACATGTGGTAATTCCAGTGGCAGCTCTTCAGCATCCAGGGGAATGGCGATGCCATCGCTCCAGATAATAGGAAAAGGCTCGCCCCAATACCGTTGCCTGCTGAAACCCGCATCCCGCATACGGTAATTGATCTTTCTTTTGCCGATACCTTCCGCCTCAATTTTTTGGTTAGCCACGGCAATCGCATCTTTCATTAGTAATCCATTCAAAAAACCGGAATTTTCCAGGATGGCATCTTTTGTGGGATTGGCTTCTTCACCATTATAGTGGCTGCCGATAATATTGGTTATCGGGATATTGAAATGTTTTGCAAACAAATAATCCCGCTGGTCGCCACAAGGAACCGCCATAATAGCGCCTGTACCATAACCCGCCAGCACATACTCTGCGATCCAGATGGGGATCTGTTTGCCATCAAAAGGGTTTATGGCATAAGCGCCGGTAAAACAACCCGTGATCTGTTTTACCTCCGCCATTCTTTCCCGGTCACTACGGCTTTTCACGTAAGTAAGGTATTTATCAATTTCATCTTTTTGAAGAGCGGTCGTGATCTTTTCTACCAGTTCATGTTCTGGCGCCAGCACAATAAAATCAACCCCGAAAATCGTATCAGGCCTGGTCGTATACACATGAACTTTTAGCGCAGAACTTTCAATGCTGAATGCCATCTCCGCTCCCTCACTTTTCCCGATCCAGTTGCGTTGCATCTCTTTCATGCTTTCGCTGTACTCTACCCTTTCCAATCCCTCCAGGAGCCGATCGGCATATGCGGTGATTCGCAGGTACCACTGGCGCATTTTCTTTTTTTCTACCGGGAAACCGCCACGTTCACTCACACCATTCACCACTTCATCATTGGCCAGTACTGTTCCAAGTGCTTCACACCAGTTTACTTCGCCATAGGCACAAAAAGCCAGGCGCCGTTTCATTAATATATCTTCCTGTTTCTTCTTAGAAAAAACTTTCCATTCCTCAGCGGAAAAATGCACACCGGCAACGGGCGCTCCATTCTTTGGCATCGCGCCACTGGTCTCATATTTCTCTACGAGCGTCGAGATAGGCAGCGCTTTTTTCTCCGTATTGCAGAAATAACTGTTGAAC
>JAKFCK010000178.1:0-7599 GCA_036676685.1 Chitinophagaceae bacterium
ATTAAAGGAATGAATGACCACATCCTGGTTGAGAGAATACTTGAGCACGTCGTTGGGTGTGCTGGCGTCGTTTAGCCGTATCAGTAATTGTTCGGGTTCATGTTTAACTACCTCGAAAATATAGGTCATCAACTGTTCCGGCAGTACCGAGGCACCCACCCGGTAGATATTTTCTTTGAATTCCTGCTTTACATTTTTTACCGTGCCATCCAGGATCTTCTTTCCTTTATTGATCAGCACGATATGGTCACAGATCTCTTCCACCTGTTCCATCCGGTGGGTACTGAAAATTATCGTACTGCCTTTGGCCGCCAGTTTAAAAATTTCATCCTTGATCAGGTTCGCATTTACCGGGTCCAGTCCGCTGAAGGGTTCATCTAAAATGATCAGGTTGGGTTCATGCATTACGGTGGTTACAAATTGCAGTTTCTGGCTCATACCTTTACTAAGGTCCTCTACCTTTTTATTCCACCAGCTCTGCATCTCGAATTTTACAAACCATTCCTTCACTTTCTGCGTGGCTTCAGCTTTGCCAAGGCCTTTGAGCCGGGCCAGGTAAACGGCCTGTTCCCCGATCTTCATTTTTTTGTATAACCCCCGCTCTTCGGGCATATACCCGATGTTGCGGAAATCGTTCATGGGATCAAAAGGTTTTCCATCAAAGTCAATTGAGCCGCTGTCCGGGTAAAAGATCCCTGTGATCATTCTCAGCAGGGTTGTTTTACCGGCACCATTGGGGCCCAGCATTCCAAAAATACTGCCCCTGGATATTTGAAAGCTGATATCATCCACTGCTTTCTGGGCATCAAAATATTTTTTGAGATTTTTTAGTTCCAGTAAATGCATGTTGGTTTTAGTTTGTGGCACTAAATATAAAGCCGTTTTAATAACTGCAGGATATTTTAATTATGAGTGGAAAAAAATTCTAGCGGTCAGCGAGTTTTGTAGAAAGTATACCGGCAATACGTTCCCCGTCCATGGCAGCGCTCACTATACCCCCTGCATAACCGGCGCCCTCTGCACAGGGATAAAGATTTTGTACCTGGGGATGGCATAGAAGATCGGCGTCCCGGGGAATACGCACCGGGCTCGAAGTGCGACTCTCCGTGGCAACGACTGTAGCTTCATTGGTAAAATAACCTGCGCTGCCAGCCTTGCCGGGCATTTTTTTTCCAAACGATCGGAATGCCCCCGCGAGGGCTTCAAAAATAAAACCTGGCAATACAGCATCAAGATTGGCCGGGGCCAACCCCGGCAGGTAGGAATTGTCGGGCAGGTCCGAAGATTGTTTCCGCGATACGAAATCTACCATGCGTTGAGCCGGCGCCACAAATTTTCCGCCGCCGGCAATAAAAGCACTTTCTTCTACTAACTTTTGAAAAAACATCAATAGTAGCGGGTCATCGGCACTTACCTGTGCGTAGTCCCGGGAACCTTTAAGTGTTTTTAGTGCATCTTCTTTCTCCACCTGTACTACCATCCCGCTATTGGCAAAAGGGTTGTTTCTTTTGGAAGGGCTCCAGCCGTTTACAACCAGGCCTCCCTGCTCAGTACTTGCTGGTGCTATTATGCCCCCGGGGCACATGCAAAAAGAAAACACGCCCTTATCTGCCACCTGCTGCACCAGGCTATAAGAAGCTGGTGGAAGAAATTCGCCCCGCGTGTTGCAATGGTACTGCATGCTGTCAATAAGCTGCTGGGGATGTTCCACCCGAACCCCGAGTGCAAAGGGCTTGGCTTCTATTTGCAGTTTCTTTTTTTGTAACAACATAAATATGTCGCGGGCGGAGTGACCCGTAGCCAGGATATAAGCGTCCGCGGCCATATGTTCGCCGTCTGCAGTTACGATGTATTTGATATTATTTCCTTCAATGCATAAATCGGTAAGTTTTTTTTCGAAGATCACCTTCCCGCCGCACTCGATGATGAGCTGCCTCATTGCTGTGATGATCTGTGGCAGTTTGTTGGTGCCTATGTGGGGATGTGCATCATACAAAATATTTTCGGGTGCCCCGAAATGCACAAATAACTGCAGGATCCGGTTGATATCGCCGCGTTTATTGCTACGTGTGTATAGTTTGCCATCGCTGTATGTACCTGCGCCGCCTTCTCCAAAACAATAGTTGCTTTCTGTATTCAGCAGGCCGGCCTTGTTTAATTGAGCCAGGTCTCTCCGGCGGGCTTTTACATCTTTCCCCCGTTCTATAATGATGGGCCTGATGCCGGCTTCGACCAGTTTTAATGCGGCAAATAACCCGGCCGGCCCTGCGCCAACGACAAGCACTTTTTTTTCTGCACCGGACACATCTTTAAAAGAAAAAGCGGTTTGTGGCCGGTGAATGAACGGTTCGTTGATAAAGGCATTTAACTGCAGGTTAATGTATACAGAACGACCCCTAGCGTCAATAGATCTTTTGAGCAAATGAAAGCCACTTACCGAGGATACAGGTTTTTGGGCAGATGCAGCAATATATTCTTTAATGATACTATCATTCGCAGCTTCTGATGGCAATAGTTTTAATGAAATTTTTTGCTGCATAGTACCAACTTAGGCCAAAGGGCATAATATATAGAGAGGGAATATTGCTTTAAAGGAAAACCTCAGTCCACAGGCCAGCTGTATCCGGCTAATGATAAAGCCGGGAACTGGAGCTCCCGGCTTTGACTAATAGCTAAAATTAAAAAGGGAGGTCGTCAACAGCATCAGGTGCCGTAGAAGAAAACGTGTCCAGTGGCTCCATGTATTCGTTATCAATTGCGCTGGTACCCTGGGCCGATGGCTGCAGGATCTGTTCAATTCGCCATGCATCCAGGTTGGTGATATAATTTGTTACACCATTTTTCTCCCACTTGCTTCCTTTAATGTTGAAATAGACTTTCACTTCATCCCCGATGTTCACCCGGTCTACAATCGCCGTCTTATCCTGCACACATTGAAATTTTACATAGTTCACTATAGACCTTCCGTTGATCTCGTCAGATTTTTCTACCGCAAACTCTCTTGTTTTAAAAGTTTCGGTTCGCTGAACGATGTCAAATTTTGCGACCAGTTTCCCGGTTAGTTCATAACTCATACAAAGCTGTTTTAAGTGTCAAAATTAACTTTATTTGTTTGAAATTGTTTCATTCTTCTCCCGCAGGCAAAAACTAATCTTCTGCAGGTTATTGCCGGCGCAATGGTAAAACAAGCGCTTTTTGCGGGAATGCCAATGTTAATAAGTATTTGAGGCAAACAGCGACTTAAATAAATTATGAAATATCCTGCTTTAATCTCTTAAGCCATACACAGTTTGAATTGCAGGTAAAAAATTATTTTTTTCGTTAAATGCAATACTGTGGTACTGCGGAAAAAACAAATGAATAAAAAATTTTTTTTTCAACAAATTCTTTTGATATTCGCCTTCCTGCCAAATTTAAAATCACAAGGAAAAGATTTTATATCTGTCAGCCCAATCCGAGGAAAATAATTACACTCAATATACATAATTGCTTAAGGAACTAAGATGGACAAAACTTTTGAAAAAGTTTGGATTAACTGTTTAGAGATCATTAAAGACATTGTAGAATGGCAACACTTCAAAACCTGGTTTGAACCCATCAAGCCGGTTGGCCTTAAAGAAAAAATTTTAACCATCCAGGTGCCAAGTCAGTTTTTTTATGAGTATCTTGAAGAGCATTATGTTTCTCTGCTTGCAAAAACATTAAAAAGAGAATTAGGAAAAGAAGCAAGGTTGGAATATAGGATAATGGTGGATAGTGGTAACAGTAAGAACAAACCACTAACCATGGATGTACCAGGACATGGTTACAAATCATATTCAAACAACGAAATGGATTTTCCGCTCGTAATAAATAATCCTGTAAAAAATCCGTTCGTAATTCCGGGTTTAAAAAAGATGCAGATCGATTCGCAGCTGAATCATTCTTATCTTTTTGAATCTTTTATTGAAGGTGATTGTAACAGGGTTGCCCGTCGTGCAGGAAAAACCGTTGCTGAAAAACCAGGCGCCACTTCTTTTAATCCCCTGGTATTGTATGGAGGTGTTGGTTTGGGTAAAACACACCTCGGGCAGGCCATCGGCAATGAAGTGAAAAGACTTCATCCCAATAAGGTGGTTTTATATGTAAGTTCCGAGAAGTTTATCAACCAGTTTATTGATCATGGGCGAAATAATGCCATAAATGACTTTATCCATTTTTACCAGCTCATAGATGTATTGATCATTGACGATATCCAGTTCTTCAACAGGGCGGAAAAATCACAGGATGCGTTTTTCTCTATTTTTAATCACCTTCATCAAAGCGGTAAGCAACTTATCCTTACCAGCGATAAGTCCCCAAAAGATCTTGAAGGGGTGCAGGAGCGATTGCTAAGCCGTTTTCGCTGGGGCCTTAGTGCAGATCTGCAGGTACCGGATTATGACACCAAGATAGAGATACTGGAAAACAAAATGAAGGCAGATGGGTTAGATATGCCCCGTGAAGTTGTGAAATATATTGCCTATAATATCAACAGTAATGTACGGGAATTAGAGGGTGCACTCATTTCATTGTTGGCACAATCTTCGCTGAATAAGAGGGAAATAGATCTTGAATTGGCTAAAAAAGTACTAAGAAATTTTGTAAAATCATCCAGTAAGGAAATTACGATAGACGCTATTCAGAAAATGGTATGCGAGTATTTTGATGTGCCTTATGATAAGTTGTTACAGAAGACCCGGAAACGGGAAATTGTGCAGGCGAGGCAGATCACGATGTTTTTGTCCAAGGCCTTCACAAAAAATTCACTAAAAACGATCGGGGAACATTTTGGCGGCAGGGATCACACCACAGTGATCCATAGTTGCCAGACGGTAAAGGACCTCATGGACACCGATAACCTGTTTAAGGAAAGTGTACTTGAGTTACAGCAAAAAGTACAACTGGCGGCGATGTAGTCGGGTTCAAGGTTTAATGTTCATAGTTCAATGTTAGATAAAATCCAGGGTTTACCTGGATTTGTTATTTCGGGTGCGTTATAGAAAGTGCGTTCAAAACCTTGAACCTTGAACTTCGAACCTTGAACCCTTAGCCCCGAAGCTTCCTCCTAAATTTTTTTCAATCTTTTCCTATTTAGTTTTGGGTGGTAAGGTATTGAATTGTATTTTTGCTGCCCCTTAAACAGGGCAGGTTAAAAAAGGAGAGGTGCCTGAGTGGCCGAAAGGAACGGTTTGCTAAATCGTCGTACGGGTTAAACTGTACCGTGGGTTCGAATCCCACCCTCTCCGCAGAATAAAAAGTACCGGAACCAACTGTAATATTACAAGTTCGGATTAGCAACCGAGTAAGGATTTAAGTTCGGGATGTAGCGTAGCCCGGTTATCGCGCCTGGTTTGGGACCAGGAGGTCGCAAGTTCGAATCTTGCCATCCCGACCAAAGCCTCTCTGAGAAATCAGGGAGGCTTTTTTGTTGGGGTAATGACTTGGTCTACACTTTCAACTTTGTGTTTGCAGGATCTCGTTAAAGAAATCATTCAGGGTTTGCCCTTGTGCCAGTTGCAATTTTTTCCTCAGGCGGTACCTGCTCAGTTCCACACCCCTTACGGTAATATTCATCAGTTGCGCGATCTCTTTGGAGGTAAGCTTAAGTTGCAGGTAAGCGCAAACTTTTAGATCTGTATTGGTAAGATTAGGAAATTGCTGTGATAATTTTTTCAGGAAGTCATTGTTCACCTCATCAAAGTGGCTGGCAAACTGTTCCCAGTTGGCGTTGTTTTTTTCAATATCGTTCACCAGTTGAATGGCTTTTTTTACATCATGGTTACCGCCGGTTTTTTTGTAAAGTTGCTGTAATTCATCTTTCACTTTAATGAGGGCATCACTCCGTTCTACCAGGTGCATACTGGCATCGGCCAGCTCTTTGTTTTTAAAGGTTACTTCGTTAATGAGTTTCTCATTTTGTAGTTTAATGATCTCCTTTTCATTTTTTTCTATTTCCAGCTGGTGGATATATTTCAGGCGCTTCTGTTCGTCTTCAAAGCTAACCAGCTGCAGGCGAAACTTTTTCCGCTGCCATTTGATAATGAGCAATGCAGCCGCCACCAGCATGAGTACATAAATAAAATATGCCAGCAGGCTATTGTACCATGCCGGTCTTACCACGAATGTATAAGTGACAATGGCCGACTCATTGCCCATATTATCATGGGCTTTCACGCTGAACCGATAGGTGCCGCTGGGTAAATTAGTGTAGTCCTTTTCGGTCCTGGAAGACCAGGGCGACCAATTATCATCATAGCCCACAAGCCGGTAACTATATTCTATATTATTTTGTAAACTAAAGGAAGGGGAGCTGAATTCAAAGTGAAAGGAGTTCTCCTTGTTGGGAAATTTAAGGACACGGTTTTTCGACTGCAGGAATACAGAATCTCCCGGGGCAAAAGAATAACCGCCAAAGATCAGGCTGTCAGAACCACCAAAGACCCTGGCTTCGGTAAGTAATATGTTGAGTGATGTTTTGAATGTAGTATATTTTTTATAATTCAAATGAATGATCCCGTTTTTGGAGGCGATAAAAATATTCTCCTGGTTATAGGGATAAATATTTTCAAAGCCGGAAAGGATCTTACCGGTTAACTCCGGGAAATATGTAATGGCCGGTTGCCGCGGATTGCTAAAATTGGCGACGCCCATTTTTTTTCCGTTACTGAACCAAATGTTTCCTTCGCCGTCCTCGCTCATGTATTGTATGCCCAATTTGCCAAACACATCAAAGAGTGACGGCGAAGGAACAAATCTTTTTTCCGCCGCGTCAAACTCATAAATGCCCTGTTCGGTGGCAAAAACTACCCGGTTTTTAATCCTGAACACAAAATTCCGAAGCTGGGAGGGGAGCCCGTCTTTTTCCCCGTAGAGATGGCTGCTAAAAGAGTTATGGTCCGTTGAAAGGGTAATCTTATAGATACCCCGGTAGGGATGGGATGCCCAGATTTCGTTTTCATGATCAATGGCCAAAAAACGCAGCGATTCATACGGCCCTTTAAGGGGATTGGTTTTCACCAGCCGGCCTTCTTCAAATTCAAAAAGGGTAAGCCCGGCATAGGTGCCAGCCAATACTTTTTTGTAGGGGTACACCGCCGTAGTAGGTATAAATAACCAGGTGCCCGGGTCCACCGTTAAAGGAATGGCTTCATTATCCCTGATCAGGAAACTACCGTTATTATGCCCCATCAATAACTGGTGATTCACTTCATCTATGCGCCATGCCTGGCCGGTACTGTTCCTGATCCTGGTAAAATCTCCTTTTGCAAAGCTCAGGTCAGGGGGATTACCCGGCACCGGTGCTACATAGGCACCATCTGAGGTGGCGATGTAAAGTTTGCTGTTAAAAACGCGGACGGAATACCCGGCTGATTCATTAAACTCCCCGGGCTTTATGTACTTAATGGGCGCATTGTAGGCGATAAAACTAATACCATTGTCAAGGCCGGCCCAGAGGTTTTTATCTTTATCCAGGAATACACACAGCACATTATTGTTCTGCAGGCCTTCACGCCGCGAGATCTGTTGAACTACGCGGCCAATGGAATCGATAATAAAACATCCCGCGGAAGTAGTAGC
>JAKFCK010000179.1:0-1684 GCA_036676685.1 Chitinophagaceae bacterium
CGGTCTCGCCGAAATTTTGGTGCCATCTGCCAGTAAAAATTGTAAGACATTGCTTTTAGGGAGGTCTATTTTAAAAGTTGAACCATCTTCAAGGTTGGTACCCACCTGCAGGTCGTAATCAAGTAATTTATCCATGGCTACTCCATCGATGGTTTTAGGCGGATTTTTCCGGTAAGTCTCCATCATAGCAGCAATCTCCGCTGCGCCATTCATTCCTTTTTTTGTGATGCTCACCAGGTTCTCTTTATAGAAACCATATTGCACGTAAAGGTCAAGTAGCTTTGCGAACAAGCTGCGCCCTTTATTTTTTTCATAGGCCGCCATTTCGCAGATCATTGTCACAGCGCTTACGGCATCTTTATCCCTTATCTCATCCCCGATCATCAGTCCAAAACTTTCTTCGCCACCGATGATGTACTTTTCCTTTCCTTCTTTCTCCTTTATCATGGATGATATCCACTTAAAGCCGGTAAGCACATTGTAACAGGCCACCCCACTGGCTTTGGCGATCACATCTATCAGGTCGGTGGTCACGATCGTTTTGATCACCATATCATTTGGCTGGGCAATACCCTTGGCTTTGCGTGCCTCAATCATATAATTGAATGCCAGCAAAGCAGTTTGGTTACCATTCAGCAGGATCCACTCCCCGTTATTATTTTTCACGCCAACGCCTACACGATCTGCATCGGGATCAGTACCCAGTAAAATATCCGCATCCAGCGCTGCTGCCTGCTGCAGGCCAAGGCTCATCGTCTCTTTTTCTTCCGGGTTAGGATAAGCTACAGTGGGAAAATTTCCATCAGGTATGCTTTGCTCTTTTACGATATGCACATTGGTAAAACCAATTTTGCTCAGGGCATAGGGTACGAGGGTAATCCCGGTTCCGTGGATAGGTGTATAAACAATACCCAGGTCCTGCTGTGCCTGGCAAACTTCAGGATATACACTCAGCCCCTTAACCATCTCCAGGTAGGCAGCATCCACCTCTTTTCCGATAATGGTAATATTTTCTTCACTGCCACTCCACTTTACATCATCTACCGAAGCAATTTTTTCTACTTCTACGATCACATTTTTGTCATGTGGGGGCACCATCTGGGCACCATCGTCCCAGTAGGCCTTGTAGCCGTTGTACTCTTTAGGGTTATGGCTGGCGGTGCATACGACCCCTCCCTGGCATTTGAAATGGCGGATAGCAAAACTAAGTTCCGGCGTTGGGCGCAAGGCCTCAAAAAGGTAAACTTTTATGCCGTTTGCAGCAAAAACCTTAGCGGTGATCTCTGCAAACTCACGGCTATGGTTACGTGAATCGTGTGCTATCGCAACACTGACGTCACCGGTAAAACATTTTTTTAAGTAATTGGCGTACCCCTGGGTGGCCATGCCTACTGTGTATTTATTGATACGGTTGGTTCCGATACCCATAATACCACGCAGTCCGCCGGTACCGAATTCGAGATTCCGGTAAAAAGCGTCTGCAAGTTCATCCGGGTTTTCGGTTTGTTGTTTTTTTATCGCCGCTTTTGTGGCTTCGTCGTAATTGCCCGAGAGCCAGTTGTCTATTTTCGCTTGAATTGTTGCATCCATCATAATCTGTTTAAGGGAATCAAAAATAAATGTTTCCCCTTTCATTAGGGCAGATAATGTAAATTTGTTTTCTGAAGTTATCACCTGGGCATAA
>JAKFCK010000180.1:0-15977 GCA_036676685.1 Chitinophagaceae bacterium
TACTGATATACCCGAAATCATGTGCCGTTAAGTTAGCCAGCAAACTTAAACCGATATTGGTCGGGGACGTTCGGTGTGCGATCCGCTCTACAGGTTCTTCCTGGTAGTTATCCGGTGGCAGCCAGTTATCCTCGTGTGTAATAAAAGTCTCAAAGAAATACCAGATCTTCCTGCCAAGCATTCTCAGGTAAACGGTCTGTTCGGCATCCACAAACTCCTTTTTTTCCACCATGGGCCGGCTGATTACCCAGGTAATAAGTGGGGCAATGGTCCAAAGAATTAGAAGAGGAAAAGCGAAGATCAGGGTAAGCGGGTGGTAGACCGTCAGGTAAAAAAACAATACCAGGGAAACTGCCGGTCCGGCCCACATGGTAAGGTAAGCCTCTGTAATTGTCCTTACGTTATTGATGGTACTGTGATAAGGATTCCACTGCAAAAGATTTTTATGGCTGAAGAACATCCTCCAAAGAGTGCGCAGGATAGCGTCAAGGTTTGAATATACTTCAAAGGGCAGGCAGGCCAGTTCAATGATGTGCAACACAAACTGGTTGCTGGCTGATTTTAAAGAATAAAGAAAATGTTGCGAAAAAATTACATCCGGTGGTTTAGTAAAAAGTACCCAAACCAGGTTTATTACTGCAGGCAGAAGGATAATCACCATCAACATGGTCGTCCAGAACATCGGTGTGCTGGAAATAGTCCATCCATATAGCAAAAGAAAAAGGATAGCAACCGGTACCAGGCTTCTCCTGAGGTTATCGAAGATCTTCCACTTAGATAACAGGGAAATAGGATTTTTTACTACTTTTTTGTTACCGCCCGGTACCCAGGGAAATACCCAGTTACTGATCTGCCAGTCTCCCCGTATCCACCTGTGCCTGCGCTGCATATCCGTACTGTAGCGATTGGGATATTCTTCATATAACTGTACATCTGTTACCAGCCCCGAGCGGGAATAACAACCTTCCAGGAGGTCATGACTTAAAATAGAATTCTCTGGGAACCTGTCCTGCAGGGTTTCTTCAAAGGCCGCAATATTATAAATGCCTTTTCCAATAAATGAACCTTCTGCAAAAAGATCCTGGTACACATCAGATGTTGCCCTTGTATAAGGATCGGTGCCAGGTTCGTTACCATGTATTTTTGCATACAATGAGCTGGAATTGCCGGGTAAACTATTGGAGACCCTGGGCTGCAGGATGGTGTAGCCTTCCCGGACCCTTTTTTTCTTTTTATCTAAACGGGCATGGTTTAATGGATGAGCCAGGGTGCCCACCATCTTCCAGGCTGCATCCCGCGGCAGCTGGGTGTCTGTATCCAGCGTGATAATAAACTTTACAGAACCGTAAACTTCCGGGTCCCCGATAATCGTAGAAAAAGCTTTGACACCATTCTCCTGGCCAAGGATAAGGGCGTTAAGGTCTCCCAGCTTTCCTCTTTTGCGTTCGTAGCCCATCCATTTTCCTTCTTTTTTATTCCATTTACGCGGGCGGTGGAAAAGGAAAAACGTATCGTTGGTTTTTCGCTGGTATTTATTGTTCAATTCAATAATTCTATTTTTCGCAGTTTGCAGCAACAGGTCATCTTCCGGCAACGTTTCAGTATCGGCATCTTTAAAATCTGTCAGCAGCGCAAAATATAAATTTTCATCCCGGTTGGCCAGGAAACGAACTTCCAGCGCTTCCACGAGGTCGCCGATTCCCGCCACGTTTCCAAACATGGTGGGTATCACCACCATCGTACGATATTCTTCGGGTATACCTTTGGAAAAATTCATTCTTGGCAAAAGGAAAGGCCTGGCCAACAGGGTGGATAACCAGTTCACCATTGCCACAGCAAGTCTGCTTGCAGCAAGCGTTATACATAAACATAAAAGGACGAAAAGTCCGTCCCTTGCCCCATCGTTATATACTTTCACCACAAGTCCGTAACCCAGTACAATGGTGATGAGAGAGATACCCCCGATATAATTGAACAACGGAACCCTATTGAATAACCTCTTGCAGGTATCCACCTTATCAGACCGCATTTTTGCCTCTTTCTGAAGCTGCAACAAACCCCTGCCGGTAAGATAATAACCCACATGTGTCAGCCGTGGATCATCTGTAGTGGCCGCATTATCTATGGCATGTTTAAGTGCCATTTCTGCAACTTCCTTTTCCGAGAACTTGCTGTACTTTGCTATTTTTTCAACCGCATGCCGGTAGGTGTCCCTGGTATAAAAATCCATTTGTTCGTAAATACCATTGATATCTTTCAACAGGGTTTGTTCTACCACACTGGTAGTTTCCACAAAGTCTCTCCAGTCTGTAGTACTTAGAAAGCGAAGGCTACTTATACTGTTGCTGATAGATACCTGGTCTGCCGCCTGTTTCTGGTTTTCCTGCTGGATCAGTTCGATGCTATTAAGACCGCTGTCAGATAAGGTTTGTTCGATCCAGGTTAGTGGTAAGGAAAGACTGCTGCCTTTTTCCTGAAGCCGGCGCGTAAGTTCTGCGATAAATGAACTTTCCATTGGCGGTTTACTGCGGGCCATATCGGCAATCGTTAGAACCAGGTTTTTCGGATCGGTTTCCGCCACTTCGATCATCTCATCGGCCCACTTGTTGGCCAGCATCTTATTGGCAATGTCGTTTGATATCTGGATAGAAAGCCGGCGAAGGTTTTCTATAAGGGCAAGACGTAACATAATCGGTATCGCCCATAACTCGCCGAGTTGCAAAAAAGTCTGTGTCTGGTAGGCTGTCACAAAACCTACAAGCGTTTTCAGGTCCACGTGCCCATCACTGTGGGAAATTATTTCCACAGCAATATCATATACCCTCGGTAACCCGGCTGATTCTCCTTTGGCCAACTGGGGAAGTCCCCGGCTATATCCTTTTGGTAAATGCTTTTTTCCTGTATAGATCTGTTCCTCAATGAGGTAGAAATTATCCAGCAACCATTCACCGGCTGGTGCAATGCGGTTGTTGTTTTTTACTGTTTCGGTAAGTAAGGAATGCACATCCAGGAGCACAGTCTCATTTTCTGCCAATCGCTTCAATAGCTGCTCTGAAGGTCGGTCAGAAATCAAGTGGTGTTTGCCGGCCAGAGATATAGCATGTTGTTCCAGTTGTTGTTCCGTGAATAGTTCTGATCTTAAAGGTGGACGTTCATTGATATACTTTTCCAAACGGCTATCGCCGAAAATCGGGGTGATAATCGATTTTTTTATGGTAGAAATTGCCTGAGGAAGCATCTCAAAGATTTCCGGATTTTGATTTTTTCTTTGATTTGTCTTCATCCCGAGATATTGTTTAAGTTTTTTATGAGAAAAATGAATAAAATAAGCAGCACTGTTAGTTCTTGTTAAGAGCGAATATCATGCCTTGCTGTGTATAACATCAAGTTATACTAAACGACTAATTGCCAGTGGTTAGGAAAGAAGGGAAGCAGGGTAGCCGGGGTTTTCAATAACATCAAAAAATAGTGCAATTCCTTATGATCAAAGTTAAAGATTTGACCGGTAAGAATCACGGGACAAGAATAAATGGAAACACAGGCAATTACCCGGGCTTGTTTTTGCTGAATACACGCAGCAGGTTACCTCCAAGAATTTTCCGGATATCCTTTTTGCTATAGCCCCGCTGTACCAGCATTTTGGTGATCTCCGGGAAATCGGTTACATCATCCAGTTGCAGGGGTGTAGAATTGACGCCGTCGAAATCACTTCCTAAACCTACATGACCTGTTCCCACCAGTTTTACGATATGATCCAGGTGATCCAGCAGCATATTCAATGGTGGCCGCATAGCTGCCACTTCCCCAGGATAGGTTTCAAATAAATACTGCAACATAAAATAAGGTTCGGGGTTTATCTTCAGGAGGGAGTCCATCTCGGCTTTATGTTTCGTGGTAAAAACCCGTGACTTTTTCTCGTATGATGAATCAATAAACCCACTGAAAAAATTTAATTGAATTACACCCCCGTTTTTAGCGATCGCTTTTATCTGGTCATCTTTAAGGTTCCGGGGATGGGGGCAGAGATGGTAGACGCAACTGTGGGAAACCAATACAGGTTTATTGCTGATGGAAATTACATCCTTAAATGTTTGTTCCCCGACATGCGAAAGGTCCACCATCATTCCAAGTTCGTTCATCTTGTTTACTACCTGTTTCCCAAAAAGCGTCAGGCCCTTAAACTTTAATGAATCGGGTTTATTGGTTTCATCCCAGGCAGAAGTGGCCCAATCCGTGGAATTATTCCAGGTAAGTGTCATGTAGCGTACGCCCCTGTTATACAAAGCCTGCAACTTCTCCAACTCATTTTCTATCATATGACCGCCCTCTACCCCAAGTAGCACCGCCAGTTTTTTTTGTTTGCCGGCAGACGCGATTTCTTTCGCTGTAAAAACCTGCCGCATGTCGCCCGGATTCCGCTTGGTCCAGGCCAGCACAGAATCTATCTGGCGATTAGCCATCGCGTAAGGCTGCGGCATCTTACCATCGCACCATATAGAAAAAAATTGCGCATCCACACCACCCTCCCTTAATCTTTTGAGATCAGTGTGCGCTTTACCCCGCAGGTCATGGTCAAAAATTAAATTCCATTCAATTACTTTTTGGGGAATATCGTTGTGGGTATCTACCACGATTGCCCGCTTATGCAGTTTTTTATATGGTTGGGATAATACCGGTAGCGCATAACCGGCAATAGCCAGCAAAAAAATAATTTTTATCATGACCGTTATTTATTTTACAAGGTTATTCGGCACTCCCTTTTTCCCCTACGAACCAGTGTTCTTTATTTTTGAACAAAACATTAAAAGTAGTGAGCGACCCGTAACAACGGGTTATGTATTGCTGGATGTTGACTTTATCTTCTTCACTTAATTTCTTATTACTGTTAATGTTCTGTTCCAGCACACGCAGCCTGTCCCGCAGCATAACAATTTTATGGAAAAAATCAGCGATGGGAATTTCTTTTGGTTTCAGGCTTTTATCCGCTGCCTGCAAAAGCAATGTACCGCCATGCCATTTATCTCCGAGCGGTACTATTTCAGAAACATCACTCCATTGGCGCAGGATCTTTAATAAAGATCTTTCAACTTCTGAAACAGTTTCAATTTCTGCGGTCACATTTTCCGGTATGATCTCTTCCAGGTGCGGATCTGTTTTGTCAATTTCTTTTATACCATGGTTAATAAAAGAGATCAGGTAGGTAGCATACCTCACTGCTACCACTACGCCGGGTCCCATTTGTGTATGCTGAAGCCGGGTACCAATGCCAAGATTTAGCTGTTGATCTTCCATAAAAATTTTTTCTTGTTGTTAATACTATGCTTGTAGTAATGAAATTAACGGTAATAAACAGAAAAATCAAACCCCTTTCCCTGTAAGAAAATTCAGGTAGTCCATTGATCATGCACTATTGCCACCAGATAGTTTTTACCCTCGTAAAATTCAAAAACTAACTTAAGTGAGGTCCAGTCCATACCAGCATATTTTTTATCGAAACCCTGAAAATAATATTCGGTGTAATTACAACCCGGGTAAACAGCATCGATATTGTGAAGCGAATTTCCCGTGCTTATTCTTTTATTAAGGCTGGATTTTTCTGCATTGGCAAAATCTGCGTTGTAAATAAATTTATTGAAGTATTGCGCAGCCGTCAATAAAATGCTGTCACCCGTACCGTCATATGATCCCCAATACAGGATGGCCTTATTCTGTATCGCTTGCAGGAAATCATCACCACTCATGCTGTTATGGGTAGTTGTATCCACATACCCGTAAGGGGAAAAACGAACGCCTTTCAGCGGATGAAATAACGTGGATAGTTGTGTAAAAGCCTTGTTTTTGAGCAGGAAAAGTACCTGCCTGCCCGCTGCTAAAACCAGGCTGTCGGAATTCATAATAGTTTTGGTGCTATCAACAGTAATTGTAATAGTTGGTTCAATAGTGGTGTTCTCATTTTTAGACCTGTTATCACAGGACATCAAAAAAAGCAGGAAAATAAAAAAAAGGTACCGCATACTTTGTATTTTGATTAAGCATAATTGTGTGAAACCCGGTTCTTTTGGGGAGGAAAATAAAGCCTGCCAAATATACTTACTCCTGCCAGCTTTTTGCCCTTTACAGGCCGTCCACCTGGTTAAGCAAAAAACATCAGGCTTTCAGGCATCCCGGAATTTCTCGGCATCCATTGGAGCCCGGCAGCGGTACAGACCAGCGTATTTTGAATTGTCATTTAACCATGTTATTGCGTGTCCGCAGTTAAAATAAAAAACCGGCCTCACCAGGACCGGTTTTTTATTACTGGATAAATTATATTTATTGACGACTGACTTTTAACACATCCAGGATCTCATTTTTGCTGGTCACAATTTTTACAATGTGCATACTTTTATCCCAAAGAGAAGTGTTCAACCGGATATAATTGTCCCCGATGTACAGGTTAGCCGATTGTTTGTGGAGTAATCTTCCATCTGCACGGAATACCTGTAATTCTATCTTTTCATTTTTATTGTAACTGATCTGCAGGGTGCTGTAATCGGTAACCGGGTTAGGGTAGAGCAATACCGAATAAGTAGCGCCCACTTTTATTTTCAGGGTCGATGAAATTTTTTCCACATTATTTTTATTCACTTGCCGGATCCGGTAGTGATTCAGCCCTTCTCCTGCGTTGCGATCGTAAAACAAATACGGTGGTTGAGTATTAACACTGCCAATGGTGCTAAAGGATTTACCATCCGCCGATTTTTGTATTTCAAAAAAATCATGTTTATCATCTGTAAAAGCTTCCCAGTTTAATTGAACCAGGTTTTTATCTACCAGTGATCCCGAGATGTTTACAAACTCTTCCCTTAAACCGGATGGGGCTGTACTTTTAATGACCTTGATATCGTCGATGTAAAATCCGTCACCCTTTAAGGTATCTGTGTTGGACACAAAAGTAAAACGGAGGCGAAGCTGGGAAACACCAAGGTAACCCTTCAGGTCAATGGTCTCCCGCGTCCAGGCATTGCGTATACCCGTGATAGAAGGTTTTCCGCCCAGCGCGCCCTTATTTTCTGTAACCGTGGTTCTTCCGCAAATGGGCGTGTACTGCTTTCCGTTAGTGCTTACCTCGATCCTTAAATTATCATAACAATTTTGTGTTTCATGTTTTACCCAAAAACTCAGGTAGGCTGCTGTGGCCCCGCTTAGGTTCAGGGTGTTTTTGGTGTTCACTGTCCGTGTTATTTTTGCAGGATATCTTCCTGTGGGAGATTCTGACATGGATTTGTTACCAGCATATGCTGCACTTGTGGTGAAACCCCAGCTGGAACTGCTCCAGTTGTTGTTAAAAGTGCCTTCCATATTATCTGCCAGCAGTGTGAGTGGATTAAAAAAACGGGTAATTGTATCATTGATAGTGATCCCGTTCGTTTGAACACTCCAGATAAAACGAATGCGCTCACCATTTTGGATGGACGGATTAAGCGTGTAGGCAATACTTCCATTGGACGTACCATAATAATCAGGTATCGTAGTAGTGATGGGGTTACCTGCCGACTCCATGTTTTCCAATGGGATCAGTGTAACAGTGACAGGCTCATTCTGCAAGCCGATATTACGAAGCAGGTAATTTAAATTCCCGGTGGTGCTGGTCAGTGTGATATCATTCAAATCCTGCAGGTCTGCATACGCCCCGGCGGTGTAAGCTGTTTGCAGGTTTTGAAAGCACAATTCTTTTGAGAGGGGAATAATGTTTGCAGCTGATGGCCAGAAGCTGCCTCCATTTGCTTCGCTGGTAAAGGAATATATTTTCTCTTTGCTACCGGTGCCGATATCTCCCAGGAGCAACCAGTCTTTGATACCACCCGCTACATTATAACCCACCGTTTGCATACTGTTGCCTGCAAAGTGACAATTATTTCTTCCCATTAATGCGGAAGTGTAGGAATAATAGAGGGCATCTTTCGGGGTATAGGTATGGTTGGCCGCAATGCCGAATGGCAGGGAATAATAGCCACCATAAGCATGTTGATCCAGGCCGGTTGTAAAATTTCTTGTCGTCACAAAATCCCTGAGTGCTTGTGTTTCCGGCTCAGAAAATGCGGATGGCCCCCAGTAAGTATCGCTGGATGGAGTAGCAGATCCACCATTGCAGCAGCCCCAGTCGACGCTATAGTTGCGGTTAAGATCCACACCGTAAGATCCGCCATTGTTACGCCTGTTTTTTCGCCAGGTACCTCCACCGTTGGGGCTGATAGTTTGATTGTATACATAACCATCAGGATTCATGCAGGGAATAAAAAACTGTTCCCTGCTATCTACCAGTTCCCTCACCCGCACGTCGCGGTTGTAGTTTTCCAGTAAATACTGCATGGTGAAAACCAGGCTAGTCATGGTGATCGCTTCACGGGCATGCTGCAGCCCGGTGAATAAAACTTCTGCCTCCGGTTCATCTGTGCCGGCATTATCAGAAATTTTCACGCCGATCATCCTGCGGCCCTCCCAGCTGTATCCAATGGTAAATGTGTCTACCAGTGTAGGGTAATCAGTTTTCATATTATTGATCCTGGTGATCATTTCGGCATAGGTATAATATCCCCCCATGCTGCCGGCAGTGAATGCCGCCGGGGTCATTATGCTATTTGTTACCGTGCCACAGGGAGTTTCAAAGTTCAATAAGGCATTGTTGAGGTTGCTATCATCCTGCTTACTATAAAAAGCTTTCGGGTTGTTGCGGGAAAGAAACTCTTGTTGTTCATTTTCAATTAATACCACAAAGCGGACATTATCTTTTCTCAGAACTGGTAATTTATCATGGCGCACGGAGGTAATAAAAGCATTTTCTTCCCTCGTATATTCACCATGATCAATATCGAGGCCAGCAACCTGCAGGGTTGCTAAACTTTGGTTGTCCAGGTAAATTTTTACTTTGCTGTAGCGATCGGGTTGCTGGGCAAGAGAAGAAAGGGTAAACATACCCAACGCGAGTACCAGAGTGTTTACTTTTGAGTAAATACTTTTCATGAAGCAGATTTAAATTTTTTTGAATGAATTGTTTTGGATAAAAAGTTAACAGCAGCTTATTAAAAACAAAAGCAAACTGAGAATTTTGGGAAAGATAATTATACAATAAATACTTTCCTCTTTTAAGTTACCAAGGTGTGTTGAAAATGTACCCGGTCGTATGATATTGCCAGGCCAGCAGGATTGATGTACCTTTTGGGAATAAATTAAGGTAGAATGGTTGTAAGTGAATTATATATTTATCCCGTAAAATCTTTGGGCGGCATCTCCCTGGTTTCGTCGGAGGTTACCAGTCGCGGTCTTCAATATGACAGGCGGTGGATGTTAGTGGATGAGAAAAATAAATTTCTTACGCAACGGGAGCTTCCGCGCCTGGCTCTATTTAAAACTGCCATTGAAAAAGATTCGATCATTATATTTAATGCTGGGGAAGAAGCCGATAAAATTAAACTGCCGTTATCACCGGAACCCGCTTCCACATCACCCGTTACGGTTTGGGAAGATATCTGCGAGGCGCAGGCGGCGTCCGATGAAATTAATGAATGGTTCTCGCGAAAATTTCCCGTGAAATGCCGGGCGGTATACATGCCGGAATCCACCAAAAGAAAGATAGACCCGGCTTATTCGATCACCGAAAATGATATCACCAGTTTTTCAGATTGTTACCCTATACTCCTGATCGGGCATGCCTCTCTTGATGATCTGAACAGTCGCATGGAAATTCCGGTACCGATGAATAGGTTTCGACCCAATATCGTTTTTACAGGCGGGCATCCCTATGAAGAAGATGGCATAAAGACTTTTAAAATAAATAATGCGAGGTTTGATGCAGTGAAATTATGCGGCCGTTGTATAATAACTACTACTGACCAGGAAACAGGAGAGCGGGGCAAGGAACCTTTAAAAACCCTTGCAACCTACCGCACCAAAAACAACAAGGTTTGTTTTGGTCAAAACATCATATGCAAAGGAAATGGCCCGGTAAGGGTGGGGGATAAAATTGATTTTTAAGTTTTGCATGGGCAAAGATGTTATTTGATCGTTGATAACATGCGCCGGCATCCTGCTATTTTAGATGATTCCAGCCTTGGGCAACCAACTCATGCTTATTACCCGCACGCGTGATAATATTTTTTCCCTCCGCGGATGCAGTGATATAGCCGATCACACTTATTGATGGGTTCAGTTTAATTTTTTCGTAATCGGCCTGTGTTATGGTAAACAGCAATTCATAATCTTCACCCCCGCTTAATGCACAGGCGGTGGGATCTAGCTGCAATTTGTAAGCAAATGCTTTAGCCTCTTCATTAAACGGAAGTTTATCTTCATATAACACACAACCGGTGTTACTTTGCTTGCAGATGTGCAGTAAGTCGCTGCTTAAACCATCACTAATATCCATCATACTGGTAGGTTTTATTCCGGCTTCTGCGAAGTATTCTATAATGTCTTTTCTTGCTTCGGGTTTTAACAGGCGGCCCACGATGTAAGCCTGCCCTTCCAGGTCGGGCTGCGCGCCGGTTTCTTCAAATATCTTTTTTTCTCTTTCCATTAGCGTTAGACCAAGAAAAGCTCCACCAAGTTCCCCGCTCACGCAAACCAGGTCTGCTGGTTTTGCCCCACTGCGTGTTACATAATTATCCGGGGCCACTTCACCTATCGCAGTTATGCTGATCACGAAACCTTTTTGGGAAGTGGAAGTATCACCACCAACAAGATCTACCCCGTGTTCATCGCAAGCCGCATATACGCCTGCATAAAATTCATCCAGGGCTTCCAGGCTGAACCGGTTGCTAAAGCCGATGCTGATCACCACCTGGGTAGGTGTGGCGTTCATTGCATAAATATCACTCAGGTTTACAATGACACTTTTATAGCCCAGGTGTTTGAGCGGTGTGTAAGAAAGATCAAAGTGGATACCTTCCAGCAACAGGTCGGTGGAGATCACGGTTTGCCTTCCGAAATGATCAATCACGGCAGCATCATCCCCAACACTCAAAATGGTAGACGAATTTTTTATTTCATTATTTGCTGTAAGGTGCTCTATCAGGCCAAACTCTCCCAACGATGCTATTTCTGTTCTTTCTGCCATATCAATATTTTATGAATGATGGAACTAAGCACGGTCTTTTATTAACCGGGGTGCTCCAAAAATTATTTTAATATTACCTCACCGCCAATAACGACCTGCCTCAATTCCTCATGGATAATGCCATTGGTAGCCAACAGGTGCGGTTGGTATGGGGAGTAATGGTTCCCTTTAAAGTCCGTGACTTTACCACCTGCTTCTTCCACGATCAGGAAACCAGCAGCACTGTCCCAGGCCTGTAGCTTATGTTCATAAAATCCGTCAAAGCGTCCAGCCGCTACCCAGCAAAGATCAATGGCAGCACTGCCCAGCCTTCTTACCGGGATGCCCTGCCGCACCAGTTTTTCAAAAACCTGGATCGGGCCATTAGGAGAATCCAAGTAGGTATAAGGAAAACCTGTAACCAGGCAACTGCTGATCAAATCTGTTTTGATACTTACGGATATTTTTTTGTCATTCAGCGTAGCGCCCATTCCTTTTTCTGCTACAAACAACTCGTTCATGATCGGCGCAGACACAGCACCCATAATCATTTCACCATCTTTTTCCAGCCCGATACTTACACAACATAAAGGAATACCATTGGCAAAATTCACCGTGCCATCTATAGGATCTATGATCCACTTGTATTCACTGCTAGTCGGGATCTCCCCGGTTTCCTCACTCAGGATAAAATGATCGGGGTAGAATTTTTGGATCACTTCAAAAATCGCTTTTTCTGCTGCATGATCTGCTTCTGTAACAAGGTTATTCATTCCCTCCTTATTGGAAATTTTGAATTTGCCATTGAAAAATCTTTGCAACTCGGCAGCGCCCGCATGCACCGCCTCCACCAGGATGGTTTTTAACATGGCGCAAAGATAATAAAGTCATTTGTCAACCGCAGGAAGCCAAATTATTAAGAGGAACTTTCTTCAGGCTAACAGGAGACGGGCTTACACGGACTTTAGAAACACATTTTGAAGAATCGGTCAAATCCTCGTATTTCGTACACAAATCACCGGGTTTGCAGTTATCAGTCATCATCGTTAATTACAATGTAAAATATTTCCTGGAGCAATGTCTTTGTTCGGTGCAGAAAGCATGCGTTGGCATTGATGCTGAAATATTCGTCGTAGATAATAATTCTACAGATGGCAGCAGGGAGTGGCTGGAACCAAGGTTCAACAGGGTGAAGTTTAAATGGAATACAACAAACGAAGGTTTTGGAAAGGCCAGTAACAGTGTTCTTAAAGAAGCAAAAGGGGAACATATTTTATTCTTGAACCCCGATACGATTGTTCCCGAAAATTGTTTTCAGCAATGCCTTTCATTTTTTCAAAACCACCCTAACTGCGGGGCACTCGGAGTGAGAATGATCGACGGCAGCGGAAGGTTTTTGAGAGAAAGCAAACGAGCATTCCCCTCGGCAACCTTTTCCATGTTTAAACTTACCGGATTGGCAAAATTGTTTCCGTCCTCAAAATTATTTGCAGGTTATTATGCCGGTCATTTATCAGCTACGGAAAATCACAAGGTAGATGTATTGGCGGGTGCCTTTATGATGCTGGATAAAAAAGCAATAGGCCTCACCGGGGGTTTTGACGAAGCATTTTTTATGTATGGTGAGGATGTGGATCTCAGTTACCGAGTGAAACGGGCGGGAATGGATAACTGGTATTTTGCAGGTTCCACTATCATTCATTTTAAGGGAGAGAGTACACAAAAATTATCCCCGGAATATGCGCGCAACTTTTATGGCGCAATGATATTGTTTGTGAAAAAACATTACCAGGCAAGCAAAGGAAAAATATTTTTATTCCAAACGGCCATCCAAATGGCGAAATTGCTTGCAAAGCTCAACAGGACGCTGAAAAATCCTCCGGCACCAACCCCGGGACCTGAACCGTTAAATACAGCAATCGTTGCCCGCCAGGAAAAATTTAACCAGGTATTGCAGTTGATCAAGTATGCAGGTTTTCCGGTAGCAATTTGTGGCAGAATAGCCGTAGATGCAAATGACAAGGAATTTGCTATTGGCAGATCAAAGGACCTTGCGGAAATAGTGCAGCAATACAAACTCCGGCAAATCGTTTTATGTGAAGGGGAACAAAGTTTTAAACAAATCATTGAGCAAACGGCTACGGTACCTCCACGGGCCATGGTACTGATCCATGCAAGCAACAGCAAAAGTATGGTGGGTAGCAATGACAGGAATGGCAGGGGGACATTTATTGCACAACCTTCCGTTTCCTGAGTGACATCAGCCAGTCGTAAACCACTTTATCCTGCGCCCCGTGTTGTATGGGGAGCGGGGCAAACGAAAACAGGGCGGCATCGCTAAGCACCTGCTTCAACAAAAAATTATCCTGGTTGCAGGTATAAAAAAAGCCCCCGGCATGCATGTATCGGGCCAGGTATTCCTGCTCTCCCTGTCCGGGCGTAGGTACAAGAATGGCTTTTTTTTGCAGTGCCGCCAGGTCCATGATCGTTGAGTAACCCGCCCGGGCAATTACAAGGGCAGATACATCGATCAAAGCATTTAATTCAGCGGCAGGCAGGTGATTGAAAAACGTCACATTGTCCTGGTCCCCGCGTTTTACCCTTTCACCTGGTAAACCCCTTACAAAAGCTATCCTGTCGGGCATGCCGGTTACCTGGCCCAACAATAATTTTTCAAATATTGTGCGCTGGGGCTCTGGTCCGGAGAGAAGAACAAGCAGGTCATATTTTTTTGCGCTTTTTTGCGTTTTGAACCGGGAAAGACTACCGAGGTATTTCACTGGAATCCTGGGTGGATTTATTGGATGTGACAAATTTCCGCCCAGGCTCCCGGATTTACCCGGCAGATCAGGTACCCAACACTCCGTAAACTGGTTAATGAATTTATAATGAAGGAGTTGAGCAAATTTATTGATCCATCCCAGGCCCGTTTCTATCTTTAATTGATGGGTAATATAGACGGACGGGAGTTTGTTGCTGTGAAGACCGAGCCTGTTATCGGATATGATGCCATGGAGTGGGAGTGTTCGGGTTATATCATTTAACCACTTATTCTCTTGATATATAGAAGATTGTATTTTTGGTAACTGGCTGAGGATCTTCAGTAGAAAAGACTTTTTGCCGGGAGCATACCGGATTCGGTATCCCTTGAGCGGCAGTATCTGCAAATGCGGGAATTCCTGCTTTAACAAAGCGGCAACTGGTCCTTCGCCGGCCAATATCACTGTGGCACGATATTTCTGCAAGGAATAAATGAGGGGAATACAGCGGGTGGCATGGCCAAGTCCCCAATCCAGGGGTGCCAATAATATGAACATTTCCTCCCCCGGGTTGTTAATATATTCCTGATTCATTTTTGCCGGAACAATAAATATTGATTAAAATAGTTTATTTTGTAACTCTAAAAATATGAAACAAACATTTAAGTTATCAGCATTACTGTTCCTGGCCATAAGTTTAATATTTACCGGTTGCTCCGCTTCCAAAAAAGGATCCTGCGGTTGCCCAAATAAGCAGGGCATGGTAGGCTACCGGTAGCGAATACATGATTTTATGAATAACCCAAATCGTGATTTATTAGTCCTCTTCAAGCAAGAGTTAATGACTCCACAGGCAATGGAACATGAAGTTTCGTTACTGCACGATTTATTGTACAATGTTGAAAGATTAGACAATGTTAGCAGGGCCCATGAAATCATTGATCTTCACAGCTATAAACTGATCAGTAAACAATCCCTTATAAAAAATTACCTCCGGGCAGGCAAAGAAAAAGCTTTTGTTTTCTTAAATAATAAGAACTAGCTGAGTTTCGCCAGGCCTGCTCTCAACTTTTCCAGCATATCATCGATATCTTCTTTTTTACAGCAGCCCACGCTTAACCTGTACCAGTTATTATTTTTGTCTGCTCCGAAAGCATTAAAAGGAACCAGGGCCAATTTCGCTTCATCCAGTATATAGGCCGTTACATCAGTTTGACTGCTCAGCATGCGCCCTTCTGCAGTGGTTTTGCCGGTAAGGTCTATCTGCACGGTCAGGTAAATGGCTGCCTGCGGTGGGATAGCATCAACGGAAAATCCTGCCTTTCTCAATTGTTGGAATCCCTCGTATATACGGAAAAGCCTGATCTCGATTTCTCCTTTTATAAAGTCCAGGTAATTACTAACGGCTTGCTCATCATTCAGGAACTTTGCTACCGCTTTTTGTTCTGCCATGGGAGCCCAGGAACCGATATGGCTGTTGATGGCTTTCATTTTTGCGATCAGGTCCCCCGGTCCCAATGACCAGCCTACTCTCACACCCGTTGAAGCAAAAGCCTTGCTTATACCATCTACAAAGACGGTATATTCCTTCATTGCGGGTCGCAGGCTTACGGGATTATAATGTTTTGTATCCCCGAAAGTGAGGGTCCAATAGATCTGGTCGTACATCAGGTAAAGTTTTTTCTCACCATCCTGCCTTTGCTGGTTTTCTTCTATCACAAGATCACAGATAGCTTCCAGTTCCTTTTTTGTGAAGGTGGTTCCCGTCGGGTTGAGCGGGGAACATACGGCGATAAGCGATGCTCCCTTGATATGCGGTCTTATCTGGTCTGCCGTGGGCATAAAATTATTTTCCCTTGTAGCGGCTATCATCACATGCTCGCCACCAGTAAAATGCACATAGTGATTGTTATTCCAGCTAGGTACCGGGTAGATAACTTTGTCTCCCTTGTCTACGATCGCACGGTAAATAGCATAGATCAACGGCCTGCCACCTGCTGCTACCAGGATCTCATCAGTTTTGAAATCAAGTCCCTGGCGGGTTTTTATAAAAGAAGCAATCGACTCGCGAAGGTCTAAATTTCCTTCTGCGAGCGGATAGTTCGTAAAATGTTTCCTGTATGCGTCTACAATTCCATCTTCCA
>JAKFCK010000181.1:0-3013 GCA_036676685.1 Chitinophagaceae bacterium
CCAGAACAAGGCCCAGCGTGGGGCCAAAAGCAAGAGCAATGTTGCCGGATAGCCCAAAGTACCCCATCCCTTCTCCCCGACGCCGCTCAGGTATTAAATCGGTGGCGATTGTGCCTGATGCTGTAGTTGAGAATCCCCAGCCCACGCCCTGGACAACCCTCATCAAAAACAAGAAGGCTATTCCCATTGCAAAGCCAAAGGTACCTACAGATATAACAAAGATCACCAGGCCGGTTAAGTATATAAATCCTCTTCCCTTTGTTTCTAACATGCGGCCTGCAAATGGACGAACCAGCAAGGCTGAAAAGGTGAAGATCCCGACGACGAAACCAATTAATTGGTCATTTCCTCCCAAGTGCTCCACGAATAGTGGAATTGTTGGCAATGTCATTTGAAATCCTAGAAAGATAAAGAAATTGGCGAGAAAAATGAGCCTAAAATCCTTGCTCCATATTTTTTCCAGCGGCAATTCCGGGGCACTGGCGCCAACAACCGGGAAGTATACAGGCCTTGCGGGCTGGGCCAACCAAACGGGAAGTTTTAAAATGGCCAAAAATATCATTACGGTTGGTGCTACCGATTCCTTCGGCATTGTGCCGGGCATCAGTTCAAAAGGCCCGGCACACGACGGTCGGATAAAACCCGAGCTTGTAGCTTATGGAGAAGATGGTAGTTCAGGCGCAGCCGCACTGGTATCGGGCACATCAGCGGTACTGCAACACCAATACAGGCAGTTGAATGGCGTCCTTCCCGCCAATGCCCTGATCAAAGCAGTCTTGTTAAACAGTGCTGATGATGCGGGGACTGCCGGCCCGGATTATACAAGCGGTTTTGGAAATTTAAATGCACTGAATGCCACAAAAACCATAACAGCGTACAGGTATAACAACGGCTCAGTCAACAATGGCACAGAGCAGCGTTTCGCCCTGGCAATTCCGCCCGGCATCGGAAAAGTAAAAGTCACCCTTGTATGGAATGATCCTGCAGCATTACCAAACGCCCAGAAGGCTTTAATAAACGACCTCGACCTTGAGCTTGTCAATACTGTTACCAATGAGGCCTGGAAACCCTGGGTACTCAATGACTTCCCACATTTAGACTCCCTGCGAAAAGCAGCTACACGTAGCCGTGATACCCTTAATAATGTGGAACAGGTAACGCTGGACAACCCTGCCCCGGGAACTTACAATATGGTTGTAAAAGGTTCCCGGTTGTCAACGGCTTCCCAGTCTTTTTTCCTGGCATATCAACTGGATAGCGCGGATATTTTTGAATGGCAATATCCCACCGCAAGTGATTTTATATTCCCCTCCGCCCCAAACCTTATTCGCTGGGATAACAGTTACCCGGTAGGGACGGGTAACCTGGCGTATAGTATTAATGGGGGAGGTACCTGGCAACCGATCTCCAACACAGCAGACCTTTCCAAAGAATATTACCAATGGGATGTACCGGCGTATTCCGGTAAAGCTTTGCTGAGGATGCAAATAGGCGGCCGGACGGTGGTAAGCGATACTTTCACCATTGCACCAAGAACAAATTTACAGATAGGGTTTAACTGCCCGGATTCGTTCCTGTTATTCTGGAACCGTAATTCAGCTGCTACTAACTATACCGTTTATGAAATGGGTAACCAATACCTTGAACCCGTCAGGACGATCACGGACAGTTTTATAGTGTTCGCAAAAACCCTTCACCCCTCTTTATTTTATGCTGTAGCGCCTGTTTTCCAGGACCAGGAAGCTGTGAGAAGCTATACACTGAATTATACCTTGCAGGGCGTTGAATGTTATATCCGTTCGTTTTTTGCCACATTAAATAATAATACGGCTGTTCTCGATCTTGAACTGGGTAGCCTGTTCAATATCAGCAAAATCGTGTTGGAAAAAAGGGTAGGCAACAACTTTGTGCCCATACAACAACTGAATAATACCAGCAGCCTGCGTATACAGTTTATTGATAATAACCTTGCCAGGGGTGTGAATACCTATCGAATCAGGCTGGAACTTGGCAGTGGTGCTTTTGTATATTCACAACCTGAAACTGTTTACTTTTTTGATAACGAAAAATATATCGTGTTTCCTAACCCGGCCATTCAACAGCAGGAAGTAAACGTTGCCGTTAGCGAAGTGAATTATGCTTTAATGCAGGTGTATAATGCAACCGGGGTGAAAGTATTTGAGAAAACCCTTGATGACCGCGTCAATAAGATCCCCGCAAACATCCTGTCCAAAGGCGTTTATTTTTTACGGATCATGCAGAATAATAAACGGGAGTTCTCCGGTAAACTTGTCATTTTATAATCGCACCCAGCCTGTATTTCCTCGTACCGGCTTATTTTTAATTAACTTTGAGCTCAAAATATTTTTGATATGAAAACATTTACCACAAAGAGACTTATAACGCTTTTTATTTTATCTATAACATTTGCCGGTCTGCTATCCTGCGGCAGCAGCAGGAGAAGTATTGCTATTGAGGAGGGCTGGGAACTGCTGGGCGAAAGTAAAGTGGATTTTATCCGGGATAAGGACCAGGTAGATGTGATCAGCAGCAACAGGTACACTGCACTACGGTTCAAAGTTGAGAAAAGAGACATCCGTTTAAATGATCTTCACGTTGTCTACCAGAATGGCGACAAACTTTCCCCGGTGATCGATGACGTAATCGTGGCCGACCAGTATAGCCGCGACATTGAACTTGGACCGGAAGGTAAATCCATCAGGAGTGTTGATTTTAAGTACCGCACCACAGGTAACATTTTAAAAGGCCGTGGAAATGTATTGCTTTTTGGGAAAAGATATGTTGCCCCGGTATATTACAACAACTAGAAAAAATTCGGCAACCAATAAAAAGCCCTGTAAGTCACAGGGCTTTTTCAATTTTATAAAACGTCTGGCGCAGAATGCATATATTTCCATTCATCTTCCAGGATACTCATTTCTATCAGCGTCCACCAATCATCCTTAAAGCGCAGCTCTTGGCTGAATATCTGCTGCATCACGCCTTTTTTGTA
>JAKFCK010000182.1:0-5709 GCA_036676685.1 Chitinophagaceae bacterium
AAGCTGATTTAAAATATAAGAAATATCGTAACGCCTCATTTTATCCTTCTTAAAGTTATAACATTGTCGAATTTTAAATAAAGAAATTTTACGGGAACATTATCTCCAGGCATTCGATCCCATTGGTATTTAAAATAAAAGGGTACAGCACCTGTTTTAGCTCTTATTTACCTGGAACCGGCACACAATACGGGGAAATTTTTGGTCAGCGAGGGCCTGGAAGACAAGGGTTAAACAAAAAATCATATGATCACCGGGTACTTTACCCACTTCTCAGGATTGGCTCAGTTGTTGAAACTGTCTTAGAACAGAGATTCTTAACCAAAAAACAATAACATGAAACAAGTACTAAAACCCGGCTTTTGGCAACACAGCTTACTGCTATTATTGTTAACCCTTTCCAATGTTTTGGTTTGGGCACAGGATAGTACAGTATCTGCTACTACGACAACAACAGCTACTTCCAGCACAGAAACAACACAATGGTATACTGAGCCATGGGTATTTATCGTAGGTGCGGCGGTACTGATCTTACTTATTGTGGCCCTCACACGTGGAGGAGGCAGTAGCGGAAGAACTGATAAGGTTGTGGTAACGAAAACTACAAGTACCGATACAGATTAAGTTTACAGGCAACAATAAATGATCCCGCTGGTGCAGGAGTGTTGTCCCTTTTTAAGGGATTGCATTGCCTTTGCCAGCGGTTTTTTTTAGGTGTCTGGCCACTTTAGGAAATTTATTCTGTCCAGATAAATTTCAAGTGGCCTGACACCGGGGGTGGCCTGACTCCCGGGTGGCCTGACACCGAAAAAAAGCCCCTTTCATTAAAGAAAGGGGCCACAAACAAACAGTAATTACAAACACAACAGTGAGGCATAGCCGCTAAGCGGCAGCCGGTATTTTGAGGCGTCTGCCAACTTCTATAAGGGCCTGGCCACTTGAAGAAATTTAATCATGCAAGGTAATGTCAAGTGGCCTGACACCTGTGAGGTGCAAGTGGCCTGACGCTTTTAATCAGGTTTTTTTCCGTCTAAAAAAGTATTGATTGTGCTGATCTCAGCCTGGTTATTATCATCCGTTTTTACGGTGTAGTTACTGTAAAAACTTTCTACATCTGCAATCTGGTTGTGCATCTCCATATTGCGGCGAAGGTAGGCCGGCACCGTTTCAAACTCATTGTTAGGATCGGCTGCATTAATATTGAATGACAAATTACGCAGTTTTGCAATACGCTCCGTAGCCCGGCGCCTAAGATCTTCTGTTTCGTCCTGCAGCGCAGGTTCCTCAACAGTTGACATCATGATGGACTGAGTTTGTTGTACAATTGCCTCTTCCTCCGCCGCTTTGTGGGAATCTTTAACTACCAGTTGCATTTCAATAAAAGGTTCGTCTTCCTGTATTGGTTTATGCAACGGCAGTGGTTCCTCGGTTAGATTGGATTCTTTAATTGTCGGCTTCTCCTCCACATAAATCTGTGCAGGTTTGGCCAGGAATCCCCCCGACGAAAGAGGTCTTCCGTTATTGCTAGCGTCTTTATTTATTGAAATGTTTTGGGCATCAACGGGTTCGGTATTGCTGGCAGGTTTCTGAGGAACAGGGATAGTTTTGGTGAGATCAAAGTCTATAACAGCGTTTTGATCCGGGGCTGAAGATATTTCAAAATATTCAGGCAAATCATCCAATTTTTCCACAGTATTTTTACTAAGTATTTCTACAGGATTTTCAGCAGTGACGGGTTCGCTCATTACCGGCATGAACGGATCACCAGCGAGTTTCTCTTCTTCCGATTGCGGTTTTTCGTTTGTTACTTCCGGCTGTGGGGTCTCCTTTTTTGGATTCCTGTCCTCAATCAGGTCAAATTGTAAGGTAGGTTGTTGCAGAATGGTTTGTGCTTTTGGCATCTCCAGTTCCATAACGATCTTTTCATTTTTGTTTTCTGTGGGGGTCACAGTTCTATCTTGTTTTGGAAAAGGATCTTTATGCTCAAAACCTGTGGCGATCAACGTAATACTGATCTCGCTGCCCAGGCTATTATCATACCCGAGACCAAGAATCACATCTGTATCTTCCCCGGCCTGGCTGATCAGGTAATTCTGGATAATATCCACTTCGTCCATGGTGAACTCGTGTTCGCCCAGGCTGGAATTAATATTGATCAATATCCATTTTGCACCGCGGATATCGTTATCATTCAGCAAAGGAGAGTTCAAGGCGTTTTCGATTGCGCTTTGTGCCCTGTGTTCCCCTTCGGCGGTTGCGCTACCAAGTATAGCCACACCGCCATTGCTCATCACCGTGCACACATCTGCGAAATCCACGTTGATCTGCCCTGTGCTGTTGATCACATCTGTGATACATTTAGCCGCTGTAGCCAATACGTTATCAGCTTTGGCAAAAGCCTCTTTCATTTTCAGGTTCCCATATTGGTGACGCAATTTGTCATTACTGATCACAATCAGTGTATCTACATGATTTTTCAAAAGCATAATACCTTCTTCTGCCTGGCCTAAACGTTTTTTCCCTTCGTAAGCAAAAGGTGTGGTTACTATACCTACGGTAAGGATACCAAGGTCTTTGCAGATCTTCGCTAATATCGGCGCACCACCGGTGCCTGTACCGCCGCCCATGCCCGCGGTAATAAATGCCATCTTGGTGTTCACTTCCAGGATCCGTTTAATTTCCTCCAGGCTTTCCTCTGTGGCCTGCCTGCCGATTAGCGGGTTGGCTCCGGCTCCCAGGCCCTGGGTGAGATGCGGGCCCAGCTGAATTTTGTTGGGCACTTTGCTTTGTGCAATGGCCTGTGCATCTGTGTTACAGATAATAAAGTTTACGCCTTCAATATTTTGCGAAAACATGTGGTTTACTGCATTGCTGCCGCCGCCGCCCACACCAATTACCTTGATGATGGAGGACTGGTCTTTTGGCAAATCAAAATGAATCATGTTTTTGTTTTTTTTGTGTTAGTAAGTTTGTTCTGTGTTGTTTGTTTTGTGTTTGGCATTTGGCGTTTAAGGTTTAACGTTAGGGCGATTCCTTAATCCCACTTGCCATTTGCCATTCCCCACTTGCTCTTAAAACTTGGTGTCTTCCTCTTCGGCAAATAAACCAATAAGGTCTGTTTTCATTTTATCCATAAAACCCTTCAGTGTTCTACGGGGTTTAATTTCAGTTTTGTTCTCTTCCATTTCGATTGTTTCTACTTCCGGTGATTCTGCTTCAGCTTTCTGCTCAGGCATCTGAACTTTTACAAAGCCGGGCGACATTTGCTTATTTTTATTTTCATAATCGTTGTAACCTTTCAGGATCAATCCTATACAGGTGCTATACATGGGTTTAGCGAGTTCATCGATGTGACCGCCGCTCAGGTGCTCGTTAGGGAAACCGATCCTTGCATTCAAACCCGTAACATATTCTGTGAGCTGGATCAAATGCTTTAGTTGTGAGCCGCCGCCGGTGAGGATCACGCCGCCGTTCAGCATGCGGTTATCCAAACCTACCTGCTTTAGATGATACGTTACAAAATCCATGATCTCGCTCATACGCGCCTGGATGATATTGGCGAGATTTTTTACGGAGATTTCTTTCGGGGCCATACCACGAAGGCCAGGAATAGTTATAAACGCATTGGCCTTTGCCTCGTCGCTTAATGCACTGCCGAATTGTATCTTCATTTGCTCGGCCTGTGTTTTAAGCACGCCCAGGCCGGATTTGATATCATTGGTAATGTTCTCTCCTCCAAATGGAATTACGGCGGTATGCTTTAAAATACCCTCATAAAAAACCGCAAGGTCCGTTGTACCACCACCGATGTCCACGATAGCCACTCCTGCTTCCAGGTCCTGGTCGCACATCACGGCTGCGGCAGAAGCAAGCGGTTGAAGTACCAGGTCCTTTGTAACAAGACCGGATTTTTCTACACTCCGGTTAATATTCCGGATCGCATTTTTATCCCCGGTGATAATATGAAAATTGGCACCCACTTTCACGCCGCTATACCCGATAGGATTAGGAATATTTTGGAAATTGTCCACCGTAAATTCCTGGGGAATTACATCGATGATCTTATCCCCTGCCGGGATATACGTGCGGTACTGGTCTGCCACCAGCCTGTCTATTTCTACCTGGGTAATTTCATCGTCCAGGTTCTGGCGCACAATATCTCCCCTTGTCTGCAGGCTCTTGATATGATGTCCTGCAATGCCTACATACACTTCGTTGATCACCAGGTTAGGATTGGATGCATAACAGTTCTCCAGTGCTGTTTGTATGGCTTTAATTGTTTGGTCGATGTTTAGCACCATCCCATGCTGCACGCCGTTGCTGTTCGCACGGCCAAAACCCAGGATCTCTAACTTCCCGAATTCATTTTTTCTGCCGGCTATTGCTGCAATTTTTGTGGTGCCGATATCGAGTCCAACAATAATGGGTTGTTCCTGATTCATAATTGTAAATTTTGTTTGTGTGTGTATGTGTTTGTATGTTTTTTGTGTGTGTGTCTTTTTATTTTGTCATTTCTTATTCCCTTATTTCAATTTCCGTTTGGTGTTTCGCATTGGCCTTACTAACCGGAAGCTCTTTGATTTGTTTCTCGTTGTTCGTTTCTCGTTCGTTTTCGTTCGGTCCCTTCTAACCCAAAGTCATTCAACTTTCTCATTCCTTATTTCTCATTCCTTATTTCTCATTCCTTATTCTATATTTCCTATTTCCTATTCCCGGGCTTTTTCTCCATCACTGCTTTTGGCTGCGTGGTTGGTTTTACCGGCGGTTTTGCAACCGTCTTTTTCAAAGGCGGTTTCGGCACTGGGCTAACTTTTTTTGCTGCCACAGGTTTCACAACCTTCGCAGGCGTAGGTTTTACCAGCACTGGCTTGATGGCTTCCGGTTTCTTTTCGGGCTCTGCAGCTGGCGCAGTGATAGCGGGCAGTTCCGGCATTGCCGTTGCCTCTATGCTGTTGGTTGAGGCCGGCGGTTCATCTCTTTGTATCGATTGCTGGATAAGGGAACTGTCTGCACTGTTCCGGTCTGTATCCTGCATAAAAGTCTGTACAGAATCGGCTGCCTGCCTGGCAGATCGTTCGGCGATAAGTTGCATGATCTGTAAGGCCCTTAATGAATCCGAGCTTTTATCAATGGCATCTTTGATCTTAGCCACCACCTGGTTCTTATACTGTAGGTTGATAATACTATACCTGCTCCATCCAGCTTTTGTGATCACTTCTTTGTAAAAAAGTTTTAGCTTTTTAAACTTTTCCTCCGCATCCGTAGCATCCCCAAAAATGATGAGCTGGTTCCCGATTTTGGGTACCATTTCAAAACTGCGCTGGGGCGTGATGTCTACCTGCTCGACCATCGCCATTAGGAAACTATCTTTTTGCATAAACAAACTGATGTTCATAATGTCCCTGAGTAGGTTGCTGTCAGCAGTTGCGAGTTTTCCGGCCCGGTGAAAAAAACCGGTGAAGACGGGTAACCTCGCCGAAAATTTTTCGCTAAGCGGCAGGATCTTCAGGCTACTGTCGATATAAAAGGTTTTACCATCTGCGGCAAAAATCCTGGCAAGGGGTTCCCTTTCATCCACATTCACCCGAAGCACTTCATTATTATCAAAAAAGAGTTCAGCATTGCGGATCCAGACATCCTGCTCCAGGTGTTGTTCAATATCCCTCAGGTTAAAAGAGGTAAGTGACCTGCCTACAGGTTTACCGCCCA